>NZ_CP009687.1:3901223-4201318 GCF_001042715.1 Clostridium aceticum
TTAACAGCAAACTACAAATCAAAAGTACAACCACGTAAATTTTCTTCATTCCTTCTCATCCCCCTTCAGTATATTCTTAGAGATCTTATTCATATCGTCTCGAAGAAGATTGTCCTTAAAGTTAAAATTCTTCAAGGTTCCCAGAGGGTAAAGATAAGGATAATCACAGCTGTCTAAACTGGCTAGATGAGAACAAAAGACTATAAAACCAATAAAAAAACCCGGCAGTCCCAATAAAGCAGAAAATATCATGATAATATTGGTCCATATACTAACTCCCCCATAGAGTTTTGGAATTAAAAATAAGGATATTGCCGACAAAGCCACCACCAGTACGGTAATCTCCGATGCCATACCGGAACGAATGGCGGCATCTCCTAAAATCAATGCCCCTACGATACTGATGGCAGGACCTATCGCCTGAGGCAATCGGATACCTGCCTCCCTTAACAACTGGAAGAAAAACATCATAATAACCACCTCTACTATAGTGGGGAAGGGCACCCCTGCCCTTAAAACCGCCAGACGAAACACAAAGATAGAGGGGATTAAGCTAAAATGATACGTAGTCAGTGCCACATATAATCCTGGTAACAATAGTGCAATTAAAAGAGCCACCCACCTAATTAAACGAAAATAATTTTGAGGATATTTATTTAAATAATAATCATCTGCCATCTGGATTTCTTCTAAAAAGAAATGTGGTGCCGTCAGGGCAAAGGGACTGCTGTCTGCTAGGATAGCCACCCTTCCTTCTGATACCTTCGACACCAGAACATCTGGCTTTTCCGTATAACCTATGGTATCAAAGGGGGTTCTTTTACACTTTAATTCTTCTTCGATGAAGTTAATTTCAAATAAAAAGTGGTTATTTATATTTTCTAATCGCCTTTTTATGTATTGTACTAGATGCTGTGGTGCCTTGCCCTCAATGTACACCAGCAAAACGGTGGTGTTGCTTTCCTCCCCAATAATTACCCTTTCAAACTTTAAATCTCTGTTTCGAATTTTTTTTCTGATTAAAGATATGTTCTCTGCAATATTTTCCGTTAATCCTTCCCTTGGACCTTTAATGACCACTTCACTGGGGGGTTCCTCGATAGCTCTAGAGCTGTACTGTCTTGCTGAACAATAAATTACAGCGTCAATAAAACTAAAAAGCAAGATGATATCCCCAGATAAAATGTGCAATAGAATTGCATCGATTTTCTCCACATCACCTATATGATTGGCTGCCAACACTCTGCTTTTTATTACTTCTATATCATCACTTATTTCCTCTTGCTGTAATAGTGGTGAAATTATGTATTGACTAATATAAGTACTATCGCTGATGCTATCCAGAAAGATCAGCTGTATAACACCCTTGTCGGTATGAATTTCTCTTAAAATAACATCATAGTTATCTCCTAACTTTTCTTTAATTTCTTTCAATCTAGCTTGATATTTTTTTTCATTCATTGACTTTTTACTCATTATATCACCCAGCTTATTTTCTGTAGCAACAAGTCGAAATATGTATTCTAAGGAATAATTTTTATTTTTTTGATAGATAATACAATATAAAGTAATTTTTTCCTTAAGGGGGTTAGCAGCATGGATAAGTTTTCCTCAAAGCATTTTGGCGTCTTTATTGTAGCCACTAGCGTGGTTTCCTTAAAAACCTATCCCACCGTCTATACTAAAAATGGTATGCGGGAAAGTTGGATTGCTATGATTGTTGCTTCTATTTTTATCTTGCTTTATTTGATTTGTATGATGAAAATTTGTCAAAGTCATAAGAATTACAACTTTTATAAAATTTATCAGGAAGCTTTAGGAAAGGGTTTAGGTAATCTACTGATTGCTTTGTTTTTATTCTCCTTATTCCTCACTTTAGTAGAAGCCGCTGCTGTACAGTCAAATGCAATGCATGTCAATATGTTGGTAGAAACCCCTATTTGGTATTTTTTAGTGTTTTTTATTTTTCCCACCCTTTATACAGTATCAAAAGGTCTTGTGCCTGTTATTGTCGTTACCTTGATTGGTATCACCCTTGTAACCATATCGGGGATTAACCTAGCTATATTGACAGCTAAGGATAAACACCTTGCCTACCTGCTGCCAGTATTTGAAAGGGGTTTCACTAAAGGCTTTCTATTGTCTATTTTGCAAATTCTTGGTCTTTACGGAGCTGTTACTATTATCTTTCCCTACTTAACCAAAATCAAAGATAATAAAAAGTTATTAAAACATAGTGTCTTAGGTCTTTTATTTGTTATTCAGATGCAGCTTGTTTCTCTAACCGGTTTGATTCAAACCTTTCATATTGAAGTCGTCAATGAGATGATTTATCCTAACCTCTTGCAGACCCAATTGGTGACCTATTTTCGTTATCTAGAGGCAGGAGAGTTGTTTGTTATGCTACAGATGGTGGGGGGATGGTACTTAAAATATATCATTACTTTCTATGGTTTTTTAATCCTCCTAGAGGAGATGGGGATTAGAAAGAAGTGGGTGCCTTATTTTATCACAATTCTTGTTGGTGTCTGTGGCTATTTGGCTGCCAATAATTTGTTTCTTCTTTTAAGGCTGTTAAATTACTATACTTATTTTTCCTTAGTAAATTTTATTATCATTCCCTTCTTTGTTTTTACCATCTTTCATATAAAGAAAAGCAAGCAGAAATCCCCTGCTTCAAAAAATCATTAAAAGACCTCGGGATTCTTTTCCCGAGGTCTCTCAGTATATATAATTTTAATTACATAGCGTTCTTAAAGATTTGGATAACGTCTTCTAAAGTAGGTACTCTTGGGTTAGTGAAACCGCAAGCATCCTTCATAGCATTTTCTGCCATAACTTTAAGATCTTCTTCCTTAACGCCTAAGTCAGTTAAGCCAGCTGGAATACCAACGTCTTGAGATAATTTCTTGATAGCTGCGATAGCTTTGTCAGCAGCTTCTCTTACAGATAATCCTTCTATGTTTTCGCCTAATGCAACAGCGATATCAGCAAAACGTTGAGGATTACTGATTAAGTTGTATTGCTCTACGTGTGGTAATAAGATCGCATTACAAACACCATGAGGAAGGTTATAGAATCCACCTAATTGGTGAGCCATAGCATGAACATAACCTAAACTAGCGTTGTTAAATGCCATACCGCCTAGGAACTGAGCATAAGCCATGTTTTCTCTAGCTTTGAAGTTTTGGCCATTCGCAACAGCGTTTCTTAAGTTTTCAGAGATTAACTTGATTGACATAAGAGCAGCTGAATCAGTTACTGGTGTAGCAATAGTTGAAACATAAGCTTCTACAGAGTGAGTTAAAGCATCCATACCTGTTGCAGCTGTTAAGGCTGGTGGCTTCTTCATCATCATTAATGGATCATTGATAGATACGCTTGGAGTTACTCTCCAGTCAACGATTGCCATTTTGATATGTCTGTCTGTATCAGTGATGATACAGAAACGTGTCATTTCACTAGCTGTACCAGCTGTAGTATTGATAGCGATAAATGGAACAAAAGGATTAGTAGACTTGTTAACGCCTTCATATTCTCTGATGTTTCCACCATTTGATGCTACAAGACCAACACCTTTAGCACAGTCATGAGGAGAACCTCCACCTAAAGAGATAATCATGTCACAACCATTTGCTTTGTACATATCATATCCATCATGTACGTTCTTGTCAGTTGGATTTGGCTCAGCACCATCAAATACAACAACTTCTAATCCAGCTGCTTCTACGATAGCTTTTACTTCATCAGCCATACCCATTTTGTTAAGCATAACATCAGTAACGATTAAAGGTTTCTTTGCTCCTAATGCTTTTGCTTGCTCTCCAACTTCTTGAACTGCACCTGGTCCCATTAGGTTAACGTTTGGCATAAAATAGCTGTACACTTGACTCATTAAATCTTCCCCCTTTTAAAATATTAATGGTTTATAATATTGCCTATTTAAAATAGGCCAATAGACAAATGAAATCGTTTTTCTTCTGGTGTCTAATTGTCCACTTCCCCTAATAAAGTAGACAACCCTTTAACTTAATATATTGTCAAGCTCTCTCTTTTATGAATCTTTTATGAATATATTTTAATATTTTTTTATTAACACTCTTTATCCTTTACAGCAAAAGATTGCAATAAAAACTTAATCATCAATATATTCACTAAACTTATAAGAGGCTATCAATCTCATTTTCTGTTTTTATTTTACTATATTGCAAAGAAAAATATATTCAAAATTGAATGAATTGTAAGAAATTATGTATGAACTGTTGAAATAAACGATTGAATAGTAATAATAATGATTTTGTAGTAACAATTTCCATGTAATACTTCTCCAATTTTAGAAGAATTCAATTAAATTCATTTTCTTCTGATAGATAAGCAAGTTCAAAATTAAGTCCTGATGTTGTTTATCTATATATTAAAAAACGTATATGATAATCTTAGACGTTAACTTAACACAATTATTTCCAAAATTCTCTCCAACTGTCATCCTGAGCATAGTTGGAATAACCAAGAACTTTGCTAATACGTAAGATCCTTCAACTTCGCTTTGCTCCCCTCAGGATGACAAATTATGGTTTAAGTTAACGCTTATGATATGATAATAGATATATGCTTAGAACTAAGCTGGTAGCTAAAAAGTTGTACAAGTTGAGTTCTTTGTATAGAAAAAAGGAGGCATTCACTTGGAGGAAATTTTATTTACTGCTATAAAAGGAATTAAGGTAGGTCATGCAGAAAACCTTGAGGCAGCTACGGGCTGTACTGTCATTCTTTGTGAGGAAGGGGCTGTCGGAGGCGTCGATGTACGAGGAGGTGCTCCTGGTACTCGGGAAACAGAACTTTTAAATCCATTAAATCTTGTAGAAAAACTTCATGCTGTTCTTTTAGCAGGTGGAAGTGCTTTTGGACTAGATGCAGCAGCAGGGGTAATGTCCTATTTAGAAGAAAAAGGAATAGGTTTTGATGTAGGTGTTACCACCGTACCTATTGTAGGGGCTGCTGTGCTATTTGATTTGCTAGTCGGAGATTATAAGATTCGTCCTGATAAAGAGATGGGCTATAAAGCCTGTGAAAATGCCAGCAGCCAGCCCCCTCTTCAAGGAACAATAGGGGCAGGTACAGGGGCAACTATTGGGAAGTGCTTAGGGCCTGAGTATGCTATGAAGGGAGGTGTCGGAAGTTACGGTATAAAAGTGGGGGATTTAATGGTAGCAGCTTTGGTGGCGGTCAATTCTTTTGGAGATGTAGTAGATCCCTCTACAGGAGAAGTGATTAGCGGTGCATTATCCCCTGATGGACTATCCTTTGCTAATACAGAAAAGGTCCTACTTCAGCAGTACAATAATAATAAAAATTTATTTACAGGCAACACCACCATAGGTGTTATTGCAACCAATGGAAAACTCACAAAAGCAGGAGCCAGCAAAGTTGCCTCCATGGCCCATAATGGCTATGCAAGAAGTATCCGTCCAGCTCATACCATGGTGGATGGAGACACTATCTTCACTATGGCTACTGGTGAGGTAGAGGCGGATATCAGTGCAACAGGCTTATTAGCAGCTAAAGTAATGGAAGAAGCCGTAGTAAGAGCAGTAAAGCATGCTACTTCTTTAGATGGCCTAAAGTGTTATGCTGACTGTCATCCTGAGCATAGCGAAGGATCTTGAAATAACGAAGGATGACAAGTCGTGGTTTAAATTAACGCTAATGATTTTTAAGTAATCCTATTAGATAGGCAAACCCTATTCTTGGCAAAGAATAGGGTTTGCTTATGTGCTCAGCTTATAAATCGTGTCTTCAATTACTAAGCTATTTTCCTTTAAAAGATTACATAGCCATGGTGTTACTTTTTTTCCCTCCTCTGTTAAAATCTTCACCACTGGTCTTAAGTAAGTAAAATCATTTACTTCCTCTACAATGCCTTCAAAACCATTACTAAGTTTTATTAGGGTTCCCACAGGATAAGGATTTACCTTAGAAACAAAGGCTTTTACCAATTCTCCATCAAAAAATCTTCCACTTGCACCCATAATGTACTCTATAGCTTCCTTTGCTGGCAGGGCCCGCCGATAATGTCTATCGGCAGTTAGGGCATCATAGACATCAGCGATAGCTGTAATTCTTGAGTAAAGGTGTATCTCGTCTCCCTTTAGATTTACTGGATAACCACTGCCGTCTATCCTCTCTTGGTGCTGTAGACTTATAATTCGAGCTGTAGCAGAAAAGTCTGTATACTCCTTTAGAAAGCTAAAACCCTTGGTAGTGTGCTGCTGCATTTCTTGAAACTCCTCGTCAGTTAAAGCACCAGGTTTCTTTAATATGCTTTCTGGTACAAAGACCTTACCTATATCATGTACCGTGGCACCAATAGATAAATCATAAAGTTCATTGCGGTTTAGCTCAACACTAATTCCTAAAAGTAGAGCATGTAGCATAACATTGACAGAGTGGGCGTAAGTATAGTTGTCAACATTTCTTATATCCACAAGGCTCATCACTAAAGCCTTTTGGGTGAACACTTCATCTGTTATAATTTTCATTAATCCCACTAGTTCCTTCATATTTCGTTGGATTTCTCTAGCTTCATTGGATAGTAGTTTTTTATCTTGTGGAATTGTATGCATGATTTTTTTTATAACAGCAGTGGTCCTTTGTCGAATCTCAGGTTTAATCATATCCTGTATTTCTTGATGGCTGATATCATCCAATATATAAAGAGAATAGTACCCTTGCTTTTTTATCTTATGGATTAACCCCTCCGTTAATTTAACACCCTTCGCTAAAAGAACCAATCCTTCTTCATTAAATAGGGGCTGGGCCAGAAAGTCTCCTTCTCTAGCATAATCGATAGGTACATATCTCATTTTCCTTCCTCCTACTGCTTAACTGCTATCATTTGCTATAGATATATCTCTTATGTGGCTCTAAATCCCTTTTTATATTATCACATTTTTCTATCCTTTACATCAACTGAATTTTTAGTTGATTTGTAGTGTCCGCCAGCCCCTCAATCCATAAGTCATAGTGAATTTCGATGGCACCTTTTTTCCCATCCTGCAAATGAACATTTAGTTCTTTTGTGAAAATCTCCATTTCAAAGTCGCCGTATTGTGTACTATACTGGGAGATAAAGCTCTTTCCTTTTTCAAAAACCAGTTGTAGCCCTGAGCTGCCAAAACGCTTCATGGACACTCTGTTTTTTCCTTCAATCTTTAATGTGGTGGTGGCACCCTCCATCCCGGAAATTTCCGACTCCTCATAAATAATATACAGACTTTCTTTTTTATCATAAAAGGTTCCTTCTGTTACTAATTCTATTTTATTCTCTTCGCCTTTTTTATCCTTTTGAATCCCCATTACTCGGATCATCCTTGTTTCCTTCATCTCATCCATCCTTTTTCACTAGTATCGTTGCGGTCTCTCTTGAAATCTTTCAATCGCCAATGTTATTAGTTTATCAATTAATGCTTCATAAGACAATCCCGTGGCTTCCCACATTTTAGGATACATACTGATCTTTGTAAAACCCGGCATCGTATTGATTTCATTGAAGTATATTCGACCGCCCTGTCTTGCAACAAAAAAATCTACCCGAGCTAATCCACAACAATCCATCAATTTATACACTTTTAAAGCTAGCTGCTGTACTTCCTTAGTGACCTCCTCTGGTAAGTCCGCAGGAATCTGAAACCTGCTGGTACCATCAAAGTATTTATCTTTGTAGTCATAAAATTCATGAGAGGGTATAATCTCAGCCGGCAGGGAGGCTACAGCTTCATCATTACCTAAAACGGAACACTCGATTTCTCTTCCATCAATAAACTCCTCAACCACAATTTTTCTATCATATTCAAAGGCTTTTTTTACAGCCTCCACCAACTCCTGCTTCGTTTTCGCTTTAGAAATCCCTACACTTGAACCCAGATTAGCAGGCTTGACAAACATAGGATACCCCAAGCTTTCTTCCATCTCTTTTATATATTCTTCTTGTTTTTTTATATAGCTGCTATGAAGTACCGTTTTATATTTGGCTTGAGGTATATTTTCTGCAATACATAGTTTTTTTGTCATTGCCTTATCCATCCCTATAGCAGACGCCATTACACTGGCACCTACATAAGGAAGGTTGATCATTTCTAGTAGACCTTGAATCGTACCATCCTCACCAAAGGGTCCATGCAAGATAGGAAAGACAACATCTATTTGAGATGTCGCAGTTTTACCCAAAGAAAGAAATTCTTGTTTTTTTCCTAAGCCTTCCCATTCACCGGTAGGTATTTTATCTATAGGTCCATCGTAATGTTTCCAAATACCTTCTTTTGTAATCCCTACAGGTATAATATTGTATTTTTCTCTATTCATTACCTTTAGTACGGAAGCCGCCGACATAAGAGATACTTCATGCTCTCCAGACTGCCCTCCAAAGACCACCATGATATTTAGCTTTTTCATATTTCCACCTTCCTTTACTTCTTAATTAATATTCTACCTTTATCATAAGTATTATTCAACTTTTATATCTTTGCCAAAAATTTAAAAAAGCAGAGAATAAATTCTCCGCTGGGACAGCTTATCTTTTTCCTTCTTTTACATTCTACAAATTTTACTTTGATTCAATATCTCCCATACTACTCTAAATCTAACTTTCTAACACCCAAAGCATAATGAGACCAAAGTGTGTCTTTTACTGTTTCTAATTGAGTCTCTTTGCACTGGATGATAAGGACTACTTCTGTTGCTCTATATTTTTCCTGTCTATTTGAATATTTTTTTGTTATGATTAACTTTATGATTAAGCCTAAACTAAAACCAAAGGCCAAACCAATTAGTGCCCACCATATAGGTCCCCACTTTAGTATAAAGCCATAAATCGTCCCAAAAAGCATAAATATCGCTCCTAATATTGCAGGCAAATCAAATAAACTCAACCCATCAGAAAAGTGCATACTATCAAACAGTACCCTGTCTTCCCCTCTTTTATCCATAGGAACAGCAAAAATATCTTCTTTTGGAATCCCCTTCATTTGAATTGCCGTAATAGCCATTTCCAAGTACACTGAATGTTCAAATGTTGATATGATATACACAGGATCACCCTCGCTCTTTTTTCTTCTCTTCGGCATAGGAAAGTTTTGACTCTGATAGTCCCTTTTAAGAAACTTAGATTGTTCCCACTCAAACAATTTGTTATTCTCAACGGTATTTACATAGGCATCGTATATGGCAAACATATATACGGAGGGAATATTTAAAAGCCACTGTGGATCAACAATAGATTTTGCTTCCTGAAAATTACCTAAGAAAGATGCGTGTATTGCCGGAAGCAGCTTTGAAAAGTACATAATAACAATCCACCAAATAAGAATAAATGCTGCAGTAACAATTCGATGAATGTAAAGCTGACCTAATCCTGGCATGATAAAGGACCATCCTGCTGCCACCAATGGTTTTCTTTTGTCTAAATAATTGATTTCCATTGCACTTACTATTTGTGGTGTAATTTGTGCATCTTCCCTTGCTGCCAAAACATAGTAATTATTTATGTCTGCTGCTGTACGATAGCCATCCCATATAGCAAAAATATAGGTCGCAATATAAAGCAATAGCCACTGGGTATCAAGCACTTCTTTTGCCCTATCAAATCTTCCTATGAAGGAATAGAGAATTGCAAGATTCAAATTAGACTGTATATTAACGATTACTTCCCATAAAAACAAAAGAAATCCCCTTAGATATTTTGATAGCAGCATATGTCCCGCACCAGGGAAGGCAGCAGACCACCATGCGATTACATAAGGGTTTCGTAAATGCAATTGTGTTGTGCCGAATATGCTGACATAGGCCTTTTGGCGACGGGGTGAAAACCGATTCATTATATCTTTATTCATAACAAATGCACCCTTTCAAGCTTCATACTTCCTTATGACTTTTACTTAAACCTTAGACCTCCTGCCAAGCCACATGATGATCCACTTACAGAAGACTGCAATTGCAATATAAATAGGGAAGGAATATATGTATCTCCAGTGAAATAATTTATAAATACCTATCCATACCAACATAGGTTCTGCGACAAAGGCATATAGAAGGGCTACGATGGTGGCTACAATAATATATTGTTTCCATTCAGGATACTTTTGATAGAAAATTGTATAGACAACCGGCATCACTGTAAGATCAATAGAAAATAAACGAGGTATCGTGGGCAGTAATCGAATCGGATAAGTCCACAGTACAAGTTCAGTACCTATAACATCTAGCACGATTGAAATTGTACTCACTAAAAATCCGTAGGATAGGAGTTCATAGATTCGTTTCTTATCAATCATCTTCCACCATATGTATAGCAAAAAAATGAAGACAGCTAAATGAAGGAACCACTGCCATGTACCAAATTCAGATGTATACCAGTGGGAAAGAGACCTGTCCCTATACAGTCTTTTTGCCTCTATCATTTTATTGGTCAATTCATTTCCACCATTCACGATTTACTTGTTCACTCCTTCCTGTATATACGCTTATTTTTTCCCTAGTTCGTTCTTTATATGTTTGATATTTCTTTATCATAAGCGTTAACTTAACACAATTATTTCTAAAATTCTGTCGAACTGTCATCCTTCGACTCCGCTTTGCTCCCCTTAGTATGATAAATTATGGTTTCGGTTAACGCTAATGGTTTCCTTACTGAATTTTTATTATTTTGAGGTGAAAAAGCGAAGAAATAAGATTCTTCGCCACTAAATTTGCTATTAATTTTTAAAATGTAGCTGCAAAACGACTTAAGCGATTTTTTGAAGTTTGATAAACTTCAACGATTTTAGATCTTAATTGTAAAGGTAATTCTCCTTTATTAGAAGCATTATAAACCAGTGTATATTCTTCCTCCGTTAAAGCAGTCTTTAATTCACGCTGGGTTCTCTCATCCGTCAAACCATTTTTAACATCTACAAAGCAGAGGGGTGGAAACATGACACACCACCAGTTCTGTCCTTCTCCTTCTCCAATTACTACCTTAAGAGCTTCGTACTTTCCAGCAGGAAATACAACGCCCCCATAGCGTCTTGTGGGGAAGGTATCCTCCACTAGTGCCGCTGATACCTTATAGTTTTCACCATTAGCAGTAATTTCCTCTTCCGCCACTTCTTCTATTTTTAATAAATTTTCCCTAAGAATATTTCTAGTTTCTTCAATCCCGCTGGAGGTCTCTAATGTATCTCCCATAGCTGCTATAATTTTGTCCCTTACCTTTAGCTTCAACAGCTGGTCCTCAGGGTTATCACTGTTAGCCAATACATGAAATCTTATAAGGTTGTTTCCTCGTCTTTCCAATTGAAACGCTCCTTTGCTTTCCTTCATAGGAAAGATTAAAACACTTATAACTCCTACTATCATAAAAGCCACTATAAACTTTTTATACATATAATTTCCCCCTAAATCTCCATTTGATTGTTCTACTATCAGTATGTACAAGTAGGGGAAAAAATATACAGCCCTACCTTTATCTTTTCTTACATACTTTCCTTGCCATTCTTTTTTAGTAGTTTCCTGATTACCATTCCTATTAGAATAGCAACAGGTGTACCGATGATAGCGATATAGGCGGTATAATCTGTAAAAACCCCTAAGTGATAATAAACATCGGAGATACTACTGCTGTACATAGCAACAGCATACACAAAGGGTAATGCTGGCAAAGCAAGGTAGCTATGTTCCTTTGTAGCCCCCATATCTGCCATCAACATGGTGGTTGCCAAATGAAAGGGGGCCAGTGTCATAAAAATGGTGAAAACCCACACCGCCATCACAATAACCTCAACATTTTCAATAAAGGCTCCCGGTAGCTGGATGGTTTTAAACACACTAATAGTGGGCCATATAAGATGCTTGGTTTGTGCCACACCAAAATTTGATAGAATAGCTGCATTTAGCCCTAGATAAATAATTAGCACCACCAATATAGAAACAGGGCCTATCTTCGTGGCCTCCTGTGGTTTATTTAAGGCGATACCAAAAACCAGTAGGAGTTCATAGCCTAAAAAACTAAATAACACGATATCCAATGCCCCAAATAGCTCTGATGGAGAGGCTTGAAAAAAAGGTCGTAAGTTTGACGGATCTGCTTGCCCAAGAGTCAAGACAAATAGGATGATAACAAAGACCACCGATGTAGGAAATATGATATTGGTCAGCCTAGCTAGGGGTTCTATGCCCTTTCTTGCCAAATAGGCAATAGGAACCAACATCGCAAGGATTGTCACCTCTAGGGGAGTCCTTCGAAGTAGTAAGGTCTTGACTACCTCAACAAAAATTCTTAAGAGAAAACCATTGCTTCCTATTAGGTAAAGGATAAAAAATCCTGTTAGTAAATAAGCTATGGGCTTTGTCAAAGTAAGGGCAATAATCTCAAAAAAACTCTTCCTGGGGAAGGATTTTACAATATACCCATGAAGAAAAGCTATAGCCATTGTAAGAATCCCTCCACCGATCAAAATCAACCATCCATCAGTTCCTACTGCCTCTACTAGATCCCTAGGCAACGTAAGAATACCTATGCCTATCAAGGCTAAAATTATTATATTCGTCATCTGGTAAATGGTTATACGATCATTATTGGGAAACATTTTCATTTCCTCCTTCTTTATTGTGATGCTTTTTCTTCTATGCTCCTGTAGTATCTCCTTTGGTTTTTCCCTTAATTACCATAGATGATAGGATCATCAGAGGTATAATGATAACAACGCCATAGCCAGTATAGTCCGTAAGTATCCCTATATATTCATAGACATCGGTTATGCTATCAGGCCACATAGAAACAAAAAAAATGATTGGCAGCAAAGGCAAACCTAAATAATTATGCTCTCTTCCATGAAATAACTGGGTGATCATGTAATTACCCCCTAGGTGCATAGGAGCGATCGTCATAAATACTGTGAGAATCCATATCCCCATAACAAAAATTCCCACATTTTCAATAAAGGCTCCTGGCAATTGGATGGTTTCAAAATTGGCCAATAAGGGCCATATAAGATGTTGCATCTGCTGCTCTCCAAAGTTTCCTAAAGTTGAAGTATTGATAAGAATGTATAGCATTAATACAACGAAGATGGCTATGGGTCCTGCTTTTGTTGATTTGTGGGGTTCATTAAGAAACATGCCAAAAACCAAGATGATTTCAAAACCCAAGAAACTAAAAAATACAAAGGGTATTCCACGAAGTATCTCTATAAAAGGTGTCTGAAAAACTGGAAGAAGGTTGCCAAGCTCTACTTCTGGCCAAGATACTGCAAACAATGCCAATATCACTACCCCCATCGGTATTCCTATCAGCTCCGCCAGTCTACCTAATACCTCGATTCCTTTTCTATTAAGATAAGCAGCAACAAGTAAAATACCTAGAATAATGATCTCTTTAGGGGTACGGGGTAATGCATAGGTCTTTATCACATCCGTAAAAAATCGGGTAACAAGACCTGTAATCCCAATAAAGTAGATAAAAAAGTAGGCTACCACAAAATAGGCTGCAGGCTTTGTTAAGGTCAAGGAGACAATTTCAAAATAGCTCTTTCCCGGAAAACCCTTTACGATATACCCATGTAAAAAGGAAAATCCAAGGACGGTCAAACCTCCTAAAACCAATATGATCCAGCCGTCAGTTCTTCCTTCCTCCACCAATCTCCTTGGTAGATCCAAAATCCCGACCCCCACCATAGCTAAGATAAGAATATGAATCATTTGGGAAACCGATATTTTATCATTATTAGAAAACATCACATCTCTTCCTCCTAAGACAGCCTACCTGGTCAAGCCTATCCGACGTATTTTTGAATCTACATCCACTACGATATCAATCGTAGGGAAAATCTCTCCCCACTCCTCCTTCACCTCTTCCCATAGCCTTGGATGAAATCTGCTGAGGTAATGGTTGATACCAATCACATCTACTTCAAACTCCTTCTGTAGCTTTTCAATGGTAGCACTCAATTCCTCTTCTATCTTTTCACATAGTAAATCCTCTATTGCCCGTATTGTATCTGGCTCCAGCAAGTCGTGCTCAGGGTCAAGATAAAACTGCTCTATTTCTCCTTCGGTTTCAATCTCTATAGTAATCTTGATATTATCAGAAGCTCTATCTAGATGAAACTTTCTAGATAAATAGGTAAGGTCTACAGGAACAATGTGTTCATGATCTCTACCTTTTTCTCCAGCATCTATGGTCCCATCATATTTAACACTTAATCCTCCCGGTCGAGCGGTCCCCCTCATAATCTCTAAAGCTCTTGTTTCTATTTCTCCTAGCCACCCCTGTAATTGATAGTTTTTGATAACAGCAGAGCCTGCAATTTTAACAGCAGTCTCCCCTGGGATCACCCTTGGTATCACCGTATCCCCCCATCGATGTAGATCCTCTAGCACTTCTCCCATCATGCCTCCACCGGAACGAGGAGAACGATCCTTGTTTCGGAAGAGATCTGCCATGAACTGTCCCGTCATGGGATTGATTTCTGGCTCCACCTCCAACACATTTGCTGCATTGTCGGGGGCGATAACAATACCGATTCTTCTGCTAATAAACTGTTCTCTCTCTACTACATCTAGTATTTCCCGAAATAGCTTGGAGTCCCTTGCCACACTCTCACCAACCACCAACACCTTTAAATGACCAAAGAAAATTTGTTTGTTTAAGCGGGTAGTCAGTACCCGGCTAGCTGAATAGAGGTTTTCTCCAACAGTCTTGTAAAGGATATTGGCTGTTTCCGATTCTCCTACTAGAAATTCTACATTGGGGATAGCATAAGTAAAGTTAAATCGGTTTCTGGGGGTGTCCTGAGGAATGTTGGCACTGATCTGATTACCCTCTTCATCTCTATCTGCTCCTTCCCTACCAGTAGGTTCCCCTAGAGGTGCTTCATATTTATCTACCCCTAAAGCCATAACATAGGCTCGCTCATCGATTTCGATGGCATCCCAACAGGCGGTTAGAGTGGATGTCATAATGAGTATGGTTACTATTAGCAACAATATTTTCTTCTTCGTCACTTGTATTCCCCTTTCCTCAACAATTCCTTTTGTTCTTTTATTCCTGCTCCTCTATATCAAAGTTTTCCTGCCGCTTATCATCGAAGCGATTTTTTTGGTTCTTGTTGGCATTCATGTCTCTGTCGTTCATGATGAGCTGGGGAGATCTCACTACCGTATCTTTTAGATCAGAGAGATTCTGCACCCAGGCGGTAAATGGAGATAAATAAGGAATTCCAAAGCTTTTCAAGCTACAGAGATGAATAAGAACTAACAGTATTACCAGCATAATCCCATAAAGTCCAAAGGCTGCTGCTGCAAACAATACAACAAACCGCAACATTCTAATAGAGATAGCAGCGTTGTAACTGGGGATAGCAAAGCTGGCTATGGCAGTAATCGCCACCACGATGACCATCAAAGGTCCTACGATACCTGCCTCCACTGCTGCCTGCCCGATAACCAAGCCTCCGACAATACCGATGGTGGAGCCAATAGCCCCCGGTAAACGAACCCCCGCTTCCCGAAGGATTTCAATAGTAACCTCCATAATTAAGGCTTCTACAATGGCGGGAAAGGGCACCCCTCTTCGGGTTCCTGCTAAGGTCAATGCCAGATCTGTAGGAATCATCTGGGGATGAAAGGAAGTAATACTCACATAAAGTGCTGGAGCAAAAAGAGCAATAAGTAGACAAAAATATCTTAATAGTCTAACTACAGAAGCAATTTGCCACCGCTCATAATAATCTTCCGCCGACTGCATCATGGCATTGATGGTGGAGGGTACAATGAGTGCAAAGGGACTATTGTCCACTACGACTACAATTCTTCCATGATAAATGGCTGAAGCAGCTACATCTGGACGTTCAGTATTTTGTATCTGAGGGAAAATAGAAAGCCATTTGTCCTCAATCAACTCCTCCAGCTGAGCACTGTCTAATATAGCATCGATATCAATAGCATTTAATCTTGTATCTAATTCCTGCAAAACCTTTTTATCCGCAATATCGTCAATATACATGACGGATACATCGGTTTTGGATCTTACCCCGACTTGATAGTTTTTGACCTTGAGCCGATGGTCCCTGATTCTACGTCGAATCAAGGTGGTATTCATCCTTAAAGTTTCTACAAGTCCGTCTCTAGGGCCACGAATCACCGCCTCTGTTTCAGGCTCTGCTGGAGAACGGGCTGGCCATCCCTTGGAAGCTATGATGATAATTTTTTCATAATTATCTAATAATAAAACTGTTTCACCACTTAAAATGTTTAGCACAGCTTCATCGATGGTTTCTACTTCCTTCAGCTCGGTTACCGCTATATTTTGCTTTTCTATGAGTTCATACAAACCCTTCTTTAGTAGGCCTGGCTCTGGGTCTATATCCCTAGCCATCACCATTAGATTGTTTAGGGCAAACTCATTTACCAGCTTCTTGTCCGCCATGCCGTCTACGTGGATGGTGGCTGCCTTGTACTGTCCTTCTTTACCAATTTCAAATTCTCTATAGACAATATCCTCACAATCCTTTAAAAAACCCTCTTTAATTATGGCGAGGTTTTTTTCTAAGCTTTTATTTGGTTTCATTTCTTCTGCTTTTTTTGTTTTATTTTTTTTCCCAAACCATTTCTGCCAAAGTCCCATTTAAATGCCTCCTACCCTCTATACATCTTTGCTATAATAAATAATGCAATACCACCAACGATATAAGTATATCCTAAAACCTTTGCAATCTTCATATCTCGTATCAGCTTTTTCTTCCTTAGCAGGGGTACATCTCTTAACAGCAGAAACGTACCTGCAAAAACTACCAAAACTAACATATAGCCGTCATAAATTTCTTTGAACTTCCCCATGAACATTTGCAATTTTTTCACCCTTTTCCATTTCATAACTTCTCCCTATAATGTTTACAGTTTTGGATACTTCTATACCATCAGCCATTAAAATCTTTGATATACGCCACGGGGACAGTTCCTCAGGCACATAAAAAAACATACGTGCCAGATGAACCGTCCCCATGACTCCGTGGGGATGGTTCCACTTTCTCAAATTGTCATCCTGAGCGTAGCGAAGGATCTTGGAATAACGAAGTTTTGCTCAGGATGACACATTATGCTTTAAGTTGACGCTAATGATATCCCTATAGAATTGTTTTTACAGACTACAAAAAAAGCAGAGAATGATTTCTCTGCTTTTATCATTCCCTGCTCTATAAGTATTTTTCCATTTGTTGTACGTCCCGTATATTGTCAATATCACTAGCTATCTCAGGATATTGACTGATCACTGCCCTAGCCCGTATACCAAACCGCTTTTCTATATAGCCTTCTAATCCATTAATGGTCAGTTGCTGAAATAATGCTCCTAGTATAAATTTAAAACCTAAAGCCCGACTCATTTTTATAGGGTTTTTCCTATACTTTATCATCCACCTAGCGGGAGCTTCAATTTTATCAATGGCAGGAGGGGATAACACAATCATATTTCCACCTGTGAAACTGCCGTCCTTTAGGTGCACATAGGTTCTTTTGACATCAGGATAACATTTTTGACAAATCTGCTTTTCCACAATAGGATAGCAAATATCCACCTTCATCTCCAATGCAGTTTCTATAAAACTTTTCACCACATCCCTGTGAATAAGAGGAATGTCACAGGTAGTAATAAGCACTGCTTCTTCTCCCTCTACATAGCTTAAAGCCTCTAATAGATTGTCCATCATAGAAGATTTCTGCTGTAGCAACAAGTCTACTTGACTATCAATAATGGGCTTCAAGTCCTGTAAGTTTCCTACCGCTATTAAGGTATCCACACATCCACTGCTTCTCAAACAGTTAACCACATATTGAATCATGGGTATCCCCTTCATAGGAAAAGCTCCCTTGCTTACTGGAAAACCTGTTTCATCCTTTTTACCTTCCCCCGCTAGTATAATTGTTTTCATACTTACGCCTCCCTAGCGCTTAGGTTCTTGGCTCCTCTGCTTCTTTTTGCCGGCAGGCCATACCTGTTCCATCATATGATTTGCTAAACTAGAGATATGTTCCATACCGCATACATAAGCTTTTTCAGCGTCTCTTTCTGCTATGGCTTCACAGATTTTCCTGTGTTCTGCCACGATTTCGTCAGATTTACTGTACTCCGAAATATACTTTACACGAAAACGATAGATTTGTTCCCGCAGACTTTGGGAAACTTGATAAAGTTTTTGATTCCTTGTAGATAAGAAAATAATCTCGTGGAATTCAATATCTTTATCTATCATCCCCTGTGTATCTTGTTTTAAATGACAGTCCTTAAATTCTTCTGCTATTGTTTTTAGCATCTCTATTTGTTCCTCCGTCATGCGATCTGCTGCTAAGGAAGCTGCTAACCCCTCCAAGGCTCCTCTAATCTCTAATACCTCCATAACATCTCTTACAGATACATCCGCAACATAGGCACCTTTTCTAGGCACCATCATCACTAAACCTTCCAGTTCTAGTTTTCTGATAGCTTCCCTTACTGGTGTTCTGCTGACCCCCAGTTCTTCCGCCAACTGCATTTCCATCAGTCGCCGACCCGGTTCCAGTTTTCCTTCCAGAATAGCTTCCCGTAAATGCTGAAATACAAGTTCTCTTAAAGGCTTATAATTTTCAATTTTTAGTTTCCCTAAACTATTCATCTCCATACCCCTTACTATAGCTTTGTACTAAATAGGTTTGCCTGTTAATAATCCTTAAATTCTCGTATGCTGCTTTTGCCTTTTCATAATTTTTAAAAATACCAAATACTGTTGGTCCACTACCTGACATCATGCTGCCCAAAGCATGATATTCTACCATTTTTTTCTTAAGTTCTCTAATAATTGGATGTTTTTTTTCCGTTACTGTTTCTAAAACGTTAACCATATTTTTGCATAATGTATACAAATTCTCATCTTCTAATGCTTGAAGGAGTCTAACAAGATCAGGTTTATTTGTTATTTTTGACAGATCTAGCCTGCTATATACCTCTGCTGTCGATACGGAAATCGAAGGTTTTGCCATCACCATCCATACATTTTTAAGTCCTTTTATCGTGGTAAGCTTTTCACCAATACCCTCTGCTACAGCAGCTCCCCCTTGAATACAAAAGGGTACATCTGCTCCTATCTTTACACCAAATTTCATTAATTCTTCTGTGGAAAGATTTAACTCCCAAAGCCTATTTAATCCCTTTAGCACCGCTGCAGCATTAGCACTTCCCCCTGCCAGCCCTGCAGCTACAGGTATGCGTTTATTGATATGGATTTCTAGTCCTTGGGAAATATGAAAATGGTTTCGTAACAACTCAGCTGCTTTATAGGCTATATTTCCGCTGTTTTTTGGAATGTATTCACAATCGGTGACAATTTCAATCGTCTCTTTATCTTTTCTTTCTATCAACGTAATCAGATCATAAAGGTCTATTTGCTGCATAACCATTTGTACTTCGTGGTAGCCATCTGGCCTTTTTCTTAATACGTCCAAAGACAGATTGATCTTTGCTCTAGATTTTAATTGTATTTTATTCATAGGAATGAACTCCTTCATATATGCTAACTATACTATATATTATATATTATATACTGTATTTCCTGCAAATTTTTTAGAATAAATTCTTTTTTGCAAAAATAAAAACCGCAGAAGTAAAGCTGCGGTCTCATGTTAAAACTTAAAATTATATACTTTTTCTATAATAATCTCATCTCCTGCCTTAATATCTTCAGGTTTTTCTATCTCATTGCTCTCCATGATATGCTGAACAGTGGTATTGTATTTCTTAGCTATTTTCCATAAGGAGTCTCCCTCTTGGAAGAAATAAATGGTTAAACTTGGTCGCTTAGTAACATCCACCAGTTCTTCCAATTCCTCCACATTGGCGACTACATCAATGTTTTTAATGCAATAGGCTTGGCAAGTAGTGCCTATATTGATTTTTATTTCTATTTGTTCTTCGTTGATGGTGTTATAGTCTAAGTCCTGTACTACAAATTCCACATCTGCATCCATATTCCCCTTTAAGCCCTCAATTTCCATATGGTTCCTGAAGGGAATTTCCTGCATATAGCTATAGATGGGCTGTAGTCCTTCTTCAGAGGTATAAATCACTGTAGTTTCCAATACCCCCTCCATCATTACTTTGTGGTCCACTATATTATAATCTGTTACAATAGGTTTTGCACTGATGGAGAAAACCTGTGCCATCGGTGGATGACTAGAAGGAAGTTCTAAAGTTTCCCTTAATAATACTTGAGAACGATGTATGCCCAAATGTTCCTTTAACTGAAGTTTGCTTTTTTCCAAGTTCAAAGCTTGCGTTGGAGAGTAGGCATCAACTACAACTTCTCGCTTTTGGTTTTCCATCACCACCGCTTCAATATTGACTATACCTTCTACTTCTAGAATTCTTCTTTCTTCTTCAGCATTTTCTTTAATATCAGTATATACCTCGTCTACCTTCATTTTTAGCTTATATTCCATATCACTATAAGCCTCTGGAACTTCAATAAAGTGTGTGAAGGGAATCTCTTTTTTTACAATGTTCAAAGAGTTTTCTTCCTCTTCTCCTATGTACAATACCTCTAATAAGACATTTCCTCCTACAATCACCTTACCGTCGGTGATTTTTGTTTCTTTTTCAATGGCCACCGCTTGCCACTTCAATACTTCCTTTACCTCTGGTAAGTCCTTCTCTAGCTCAAAGGCATCCTTCACTAAGGTATCTGAACTATTGCTGCCGATGACATCGGTGTATTGTAGGGTTTCTTTTAATACTTCGATATCCTCCATTCCTTCTAAATCCTTGGTGATCTCTATATGCCCCTCTTGTTTGCCTTTACCCTCTACATTGATGACCGCCTTGACACCTATTTTTCGTTCATTATTTAAGGTGTAATCTATATGCTCAATTTCTGCTATTACTTCACTTTTCATTTGAGATGTTAAACCTTCTAATTCTATATTCTGTTTAAAGTCCGTGCTGCTATCAATACTATATAGTGGTGCTTCTCCCTTTTCTGATACATACAACACCTTAAATTGAATTCTTCCCTCTACAAGAATTTTGTTTTCCTGAGCTTCTTGTTTTGTCACCTGGATGTTGCCCTCTACCGCAACCACTCTGGAAATGTCTGGCTTTATATCAGGAGCTAATATATCCCCTTCTATAATGGCTTGAACAGTGTTTTCGCCTACTAGCTGGTCTATTTTCAACAAATCCTTCATAAGCTCAATCGCCATCTTATTTTTCCCCCCCTCATGAGTCATTAAATTTAAATAAAATACTTATTATATCTTATTTGTCTTTCAGCAAAATATGTTAGAAAGTTTGTCAATTTCAGCTTCTGTCCATAAAATTTTTCTCTATCATATATATGTATAAGACATAAAAAAAAGAAGTGAAAAATACTACTTTTCACTTCTCTGTAATATAAAGTTTACCACTGACTTCTGCCAAACAGCTTGAAAGTACGATAAATCCCCACTGCTGCCTGATCTAAAGTAACGTTTTTATTTGGTTGATAAGTCTCTCCTTCTTCTCTCAGTATATCCATACCATACATTAATGCCACAGCCCCTAATTTTTCAGGACTTATTTTATCAACATCCTCTACTGGAAGGGTATAAATTCCTTTTGCTGTAGCTGCTTTTTCCAGTGGTGTTACCTTTATTAACATAGTGGCAAACTCCTCTTTAGATACGATATCTCCTCCTCGAAAAGCTTCCCTCTTGTTGTCTATAAGCTTATATTGAACCGCCGCCTGTAGATATTGGTACACCTCATCACCAGCAGCGATATCCGTAAACTCTAATTCTTCTATTTCTTCTGTAGGATAATACCAGTGCCCCATAGCTTTTACCAGCATCTTTACAATATCATTTCTTGTCACTTCATCTTGTAAATCGAATTTTTCTAAATCTATTACTCCACTACCTGCCATGATTTTTAATTCTCTTTCTCCCCAATGGTCTTGTAATTTTTCTGCTATAGTGATTACTTTTCCATCCTTCACCCTCGCTTCTTGACCACTCCAATCTAAAAAGTTGCCTGTCTGGGCGTCTAAATAGTTGTATATTAGCGGACTTTTGGGTGTATTGCTATAGACCAATTTTACTTGATTTTTCTGCTGATCCTTTGCCTCTTTTAGTTGTACATAGGATAATTTTGTTTCTGACTGCTGCATAAAGAGATCTAATGCTTTTTCTTTATCAAGTAGGTTTTGGGGATGTGGAAGGACAACATCATCCCATCTATACTGTATTCCTTGTATGTCACCTGTAGCACTGTCAACCACTACTTGTATGTAATTGTTTAGATAGTTAATTTCCTTTTCTTTTCTTGTGAAATTAAAATAATATTCTGCATTAACTATTTTATGGTCATTATAATAGTGAATGGATTCTTGATAGGTTTGTTCTAACTCAAGATTCCTTAGTTTCTCAGGATATAGTTGTTTTAGCACTTCAATCGCCTTGTAGTAAGCATCTTCCCATGCTAAAACCGGTTGAAAGCTCTCTTCTGTCATCAACATCATTTCCCTCATTCTCCAATTATAGTAATTCAATTGAAGAATTTCTTCTGTTGAGGCATCTATCATTATGTGGCCATTATTATGGGGATCCTCTTTTAACTGAAATTGGACATTCCACACTTTTCTTTTGTTTCCATCTCCATGGATGATGTTGGAGCTGTAATTTACATTTTGGATTTTAGCATCTTCTTCACCATAGATTTTATTTAAAATATCTCTAGCCAAGGTAGAAGCTTCTTCCTGGTTCATTTCCTTATTACGGATTTTCCTTGTGGAGGATAGCTTTTCAAAAGCTGCTTTATCTTTTTGAGATACATTGATTTTTTTAGCTTCTGACGTAGGTGTTCCTGAATAGTTTACCATTTCTCCAGTGATGGCATCTACCCATACCCCACCTTCATAGTGTGGAGAGTACACAAGTTTCACTTCTTTTACTACATCTGCATACTGCTTACTGGTATCTCTTACTGGCAAATAGCTTAAGTTGAAGTTTAAGTTTTCTTTAAATATATCTCTGGCTTCTTCTTCTATGATGACTGCTTTCTTTTCAGGCAAAACCTTTTCACTCCAGTTCACTCTATAGGAGGTCACTTCCCCACTCCCGCTGTTAACACCTATTTGTATCCCATCATGCATCACTGGTATACCATCTTTTTGCCTAGTGTAATAAAAGTTGTACTCTGTAGGGTTTAGACCACTGCCACTATCTGCAGCATAATAATGCATACTGCTGCCACTATCCTCTATGATCAGTTGGTTAAGAAGGTGCTGGCTGGTACTTAATAAAAATTGACGGGCTTTTTCTTCTGCCTCTTCCCTCGTGTATTGGGCGACATGATTTCCTTGACCCCTATCATCTTGGTACTTTCTTAATTCAACCAGCTCTTTATCTTCATCTTCGATAGTAGCCTGAAGACTAAGATATTGATTTCTCCCCTGCTGAGTATACCTAATCTCCCACACGTACCTGTCATTTCTGTTCCAATCTTCACGATAATTTACATTCACCTGAAAATTTTGTTCTTCTTCGATATCTACACTTAGAAACTGTTTTATATAATTTTTTGCTAAATGCAGTGCCTCTTCTTCAGTCAAGTTGGCCTTCTGTGAAACTAAAGTATTTTCTGATATCCCATAAGAAGCATCTACAGCAGCGTGTGCAGTTACTTCTGTTACTGCTACAACTTGGGGAGCAGCAGTAACAAAACCAATGTGAGAAACCAACAATCCTCCTACAATGAAGCCGCTGAGCGTCTTCTTCAACTTCATAAAAACACATCCTTCCCATTTTATACAATATTTTCCTTAAGTATTAAGATGCAGTTATTATAAAAAAGTTTCAGTTAAATGAAAATATATGAAGATTTTCTGTGTAAGAGAACAAATTTGTCATAGGGTTTTGAAAGCGTTAAGATAAAAAAACAGGGAGGGTTCCACTCACTGGAACCAGCTCCCTATAAAGTTGCCACCATCACTGCTTTGATTGTATGCATTCTATTTTCTGCTTCATCAAAAACAACAGAATGTTTGCTTCTAAAGACTTCATCCGTAACTTCCATTTCCTTCAAACCAAACTTCTCATAAATTTCAGTACCTATCTTTGTTTCTAAATCATGGAAGGCAGGTAAACAGTGCATGAAGACTACATCAGGATTTTCTGTCTTATTTATCATGTCCATATTCACTTGGTAAGCAGATAATTGTTTAATTCTAGCCTCAAATTGATCCTCTTCCCCCATCGATACCCATACATCCGTGTAAATTACATCTGCACCCTTCACGCCTTCTGCAACATCTTCTGTTAAAGTAATTTTTCCTCCTGTCTCATTTGCTACTTCTTTCATTTGATTTACTAATTCTTCTGCTGGAAATAGCTCCT
Source organism: Clostridium aceticum (assembly GCF_001042715.1). Lineage (NCBI taxonomy): Bacteria > Bacillati > Bacillota > Clostridia > Peptostreptococcales > Natronincolaceae > Andreesenella > Andreesenella acetica. The sequence continues at coordinate 3,925,653 of NZ_CP009687.1, forward strand.
TTGGTGCCACTGCTCTAAAGTCCATCCCCATCTTAGCTGCACCAATCATAAGGGAATTTCCCATGTTATTTCTTGCATCGCCAATATAAGCAAACTTCACCTTGTTTAAAGGTTTATGTACATGCTCTGTAATCGTCAATAAATCCGCTAAAATTTGCGTAGGGTGATAAAGATCTGTCAATCCATTCCACACTGGTACACCTGAGTGTTTTGCCAACAACTCTACTGTTTCTTGCTTGTAACCTCTAAATTCAATGCCATCATAATATCTTCCTAATACCTTTGCTGTATCTTCTATAGATTCTTTTTTACTGATCTGGGAATCATTGGCTCCTAAGAAAGTCACATGTGCCCCTTCATCAAAAGCTGCTACTTCAAAAGCACATCTCGTTCTTGTAGACGTCTTTTCAAATAGCAAAACGATGTTTTTACCTGCCAATAAGTTACCTTGAATACCCATTCTTTTTTTAGCTTTTAAGTCTCTTGCTAAATCTAGCAAATAACGAATTTCCTGGGGGGTAAAATCCTTTAGTGTAAGTAAGCTTCTTCCTTTTAAATTCACTGGCATAAATTCTTCCTCCTTAATTTTGTTTTGTTATAAGTATTCCCTTAGTACTTTTATAATCTTCAGTTTTTATGAAATATTATTACTTGATTTGCAACCTGGCTAACACTCAAACATGCAAATTTCTTAACGGATTTTTCATTTTCGATCACTAAGCGTTGTTACAATACTTTCAAATGTTTTTGCTTAATATATTTAATTTTCTCTGGAAAGTACTTAAGAAAATTGCACAAGTCGAGACTATATTAGTATCTTAATAATCTATAGATAAACAACATCAGGACTTAATTTTGATATACTAAGGGCTACATTTGCAGCCCACGGTTTTGGGGCGAAACCGTAGACCGTGTATATCAAAATTAAAGTTTGAACTTGCTTATCTTAGGAAAATTTTCTCAAACGCCTTACTTCTATCATAATTTATAAAACCCTCTTGGGCAACAAAAAAATAATAAACCACCTATTATAGGTGGCTTATATTAACTAACTTTAATTTGCTGATTGTCTTTACTTATGGTGACTTCAACTGACTCAGTAAGAATATCAGAGTAACTGTAGGACACTCTTCTAACGGAATTATAATCTCCATTTATCTTCACTATAAATATATTGGGGTAAGTGTTTTCTAAAACCCCTTCACGAATCATTGTTCTTTTCCGCCCTTTGTTAGCCTTTAGGGTCACTTTTTGTCCTACATAACCTTCGATATTTCTTCTAATCTCATTTAAGGTATTTTTATCTGCCAAACCATCACCTTCTTTCACATCTATAACAACATATATCATATCACATTTCTAGAAGGTTGTCAAACACTTAATAAAATATTATACAATGTTTACTCATAGGTTGTCAATAAATCTTTTTTCCATATTTACAATAAAAACTAATTTTTTCTCTATAATAAAGGTAAATCCCTTGATTTCTTTAACTTTAACAGCTTTTCAATATCTTCCTCTATTATAAAGAATATCCATAATATCTAACAATACCATTAGCTATAGCCAATGCAGCCTTCTTCTTAAATTCTTCCTTCATCAAAAGCTTTTCCTCTTCCGGATTAGATATATATACTACCTCTATATGAAGGGAGCTTACCTTTACATCCCGCAGTAAAAAAAACTCAGCAGTCTTTATACCCCTTTTAATAGTTCCCAACTTTTCCGAGACCTCTTCTATAATTTCTTTCGCTAATCTTCTGGCCTCCTTATCGCCTCTATAATAATAAATTTCTGTACCCGAAATAGAGGGGTGCTTAAAGTAGTTTTGATGAATCGTAATAAAAAAAGCAGGTGAAATTTCATTCACGATGGCAGCTCTTTGAGTAAGAGGAATATACTCATCCTTTTCTCTAGTGGTGTATACCGTTGCCCCTAACTCCAGCAGACGATTTCGTAAATAAGAACAGATTTCTAGATTTACGTCTTTTTCTCTTAAGCCTGAGAAACCTACATTGTCATCTGCCTTCTCTCCACCATGGCCGGCATCAATAACGATAGTTTTACCTTTTAGGGGTTTTTTTATGTCCCTTATTTCGATATTTTTCAACACAATGCCGGTATAATAATATTTTAAAATTTCTTCTGCTTTTTTACCCTCTTGCGCCATCTGGTTCGCCCCATATTGGCACAGACCTACACCATCCCCCTTACCCTTAGTAAAGAAACGAATTTTTTCTGGTCTCCAGCTAATCCGAGTAGAATTTAAACTTAACAGCTCCATTAATTGTTTTCCTTCAAACTCCTTGCCTGCCACCTTTAATTTTGTTACTCGATTCTGTTGATCTCTTGTAATATCATAAAACATATTTTCTATTTCCATGTTTTTCGTTGCACTTTCTTTAGCAAACTGAACACCTAATCTTTCTTCTATATCTTCTATAGACAAATCCTTATAATTAAAGGAATAAGGTGCTTCTTGGCAGTAACTACATAATACTCGTCGTAAATATTGAACAATGTTTCCATCCACATTTTCACTGTTTTCTGTGGCTCCTCCACAAACCGTATGAAATCTTGCATCAATAGGTCTATCATTAAAAAAAATAATGATATTTTTTGTATCATCTATTACTCTTTTTAAGATGTCTATATTTTCTTCGTAACCTTCTCCCCAAGTTTGTCGATAGTCCTCCAGAGTTAAAACCCCTTGAAATTCATCCAAAGATAGATCTGCCTCTAGTATATCCTTAACACCATTACCACCAAAAAACTTTAGTCTTTTAGCTATTCTTGTTCTCATAATAATACTCTGACTTTTTAGGGCTTCTATATTAAAAGTTAGCGGCATACTCCAAGCTACCAACTCTTTGACCAGTTCCTCTAGCGGCTTTGATATTATTTTTTTTTCATACGGGTTGTATACGTCGACATATATGCTTTCACCTACTTGCTTCAACTCCTTTACCCCCTTATTCTTTTGAGTTCTACAGATCTCAATTTCCTTTATTGGAATCCCTGACTGTAGTATATAATATGAAAAAAAACAATACCTTGTGCATAATTCCAACTTCTATTGCATATAGGCATTGTTTTATAATTTATTTATTTATTTTTTCTCTTGAAAGATATTCATTAAGATCTCTAAGACTCCCTGGATTTCCTTTTGCATGCTTTCATCTAAATTCCTCACTTTTTCATCAATTGTAACCAGTAATTTATTTTTTATTTGCTTTACTTTCTTTTCTCCTGCTTGAGTCAAACTTACATAAACATTTCTGCGATCCTTAGCAGAACTGCTTCTTTCTACATAACCATCCTCCACCAATTTATTTAACATGCAAGTCATGGTTCCCTTACTAACCTCAATGGTTTCACTTAGATTTGACATATTACAAAGACCAAAACGGTGAATTATAAATAGTGCTTGAAACTGAGCTAAGGTTAAACCTTCTTCACTCCTAATATTTTTATACTGATACTTCATCCAACCGCCAAAAGAAATATAAAAATTTTGAAGTGTTTGAGGAATCTGTTGTTCTTCCAAGCTACATCAACCTTTCTTTTTTGGTGTATGCTATCTATTATATAATTATTGTGTTAATAGTTTCAAGTCAAAATAGTTTGTTTTTAGAAATATTTGCTTGTCAAAATATTTTTTATCCGTTATAATATAAGGAAAAGTTTTATTTTTACTATTCCCTTAAGTAAAGATTTTTACTTTTTTTATGCTTTGGGATATTGTTTCTTTACATAGTTTTTAAATTTTTACGCAAAAAAAATTATACAATATACAATATAATTAACTTTAATTGGAAATCCTATTAAACTTTAGGAGGGATATAATGCGATGTCCTATTTGTGGTAACGAAGATACAGGCAGACTTAGTAAGTCTAGATATTTTTGCAGTAACTGCTTTATAGAAATTTTTTATTCCAGAGCCAGTGAATTACAAATTCTAAAAATATTAGAGGATGGTAGTACCTTCGCCGTTGCCTTTACAGAAAATAATTAACCCCCTTTTGCATAAAAGGGGGTTAATTATTTTCTGTTATTAGATTAACAACATCCGCTGCTATGTTTTTGACCTATGACAAAACCCTTTGCAAACCAACTTTTTGTATAATCCAGTACCAAATCCTTCTGCATAAACTGACCCTGCAGCTGTTGATCCACAATAAATTGTATGCCATCTACACTTTTTATAATATCTGTATCCTTCGGCTCCTCCAGAGACACTCCAAGTTTGGGGCCGCCTCAGCCAATACCACTGATAAATATACGTAGTGCCTTATTTGTTTCATGATGCTTCAGCATTTCTTCTTTTGCTGTCTGAGTTACTGTAATCTTCATGACCTTCCCCTCCTCCAGTATATACCCCCTTAGAAGGGGGGTGTATACATTATTATATGCAACACCAGCAAAAAAGTCAATATTTACATGAAATAAAGCGTTTGAATTATTATTCATTTTCAAGTATAATTGTTTTTGTGTATATTTAAGTCATTACATCCACTGTGTCAGAGAAACCGTCAGACTGGATGAAAACTAACTTTATCATATCTGACCCTATGAAAAGTCTTCTTAGAATTTATACAAAATCCTCATTTTCCTTATGCGTAGAAGGATCTATTTAAAGTACAGAAGTCTCTCAATCTCGCTGGAATATCCAACATGGATTTGAATTTTCTGATATTTTATGATATGATAGTACAAAGCTATGTCGTTCTTAGGAAAAGAGGTGATATGGTAAAAAACATAACAAAGCAATGCCCTGTACTATATAAAGTAATCTTATACACTATTAAGCTTAAAAATTTTTAACAAGGAGGATAATTTATGAGTATGAAACCTAAAAAACAAGCTACTCTAAGTCATGCACTAATTCCCATTGCCTTTTTAATCGGTATATTATCTTTATCTATTATTAAATTTGGTGCAGACCCTCACATTCCACTTATTTTGGCCATCATCGTTGCAGCACTTGTGGCAATCTATCTGTTGGGATACACTTGGGGTGAATTAGAGGAAGGAATTATTGATACCATCAAGATGGGGATGCAGGCCAGTTTAATTTTAATGGTCATCGGTGCCCTAATTGGTACATGGATTTTAAGTGGTACTGTACCTACAATGATTTATTTCGGTTTGCAATTGTTATCGCCAGGGATTTTCCTTGTGGCAACTGTTATTATTTGTTCTATCGTTTCTGTAGCTACAGGAAGTTCCTGGACTACTGCTGGTACAGTAGGGATTGCATTACTAGGTGTTGGTCAAGGTTTAAATATTCCTGCCCCTATGGTGGCGGGTGCAATTATTTCTGGAGCTTATTTTGGAGACAAAATGTCACCACTTTCTGATACAACAAACTTAGCTCCTGCTATGGCAGGCGCGGATTTATTCGATCATATTAAGCACATGTTTTATACAACAGTGCCTAGCTTAATCATTGCACTTATTCTTTATGGCGTTATTGGTGCTAGATATGCAGGTCGTGAATTGGATATGCAAAACATCCAATTGATGTTATCTACTATGACGGACTACTTTATGATTTCACCGGTATTATTAATACCCCCGGTTTTTGTTATCATTATTGTTATGTTCAAGATTCCTGCTCTGCCGGGCTTAATTGCTGGTACACTGGTAGGTGGTATCTTTGCAGCAATCTTCCAGGGAGCTGGTCTAGGTGATATCATCGATGCAGCCCACTATGGCTTTGGTATGGAGTCAGGTGTTGAAATCGTGGATGACTTATTAAGTCGTGGTGGTTTAGACGGCATGATGTGGACAGTTTCCTTAATTTTAATTGCATTGTCCTTTGGTGGTATATTAGAAAAAACAGGTATGCTTAATGCAATTGGTGAGGCTATTATGAAGCTTGCCAATAGTACAGGGTCTTTGATCTTCTCTACGATATTAACAGGAATTGCTGTAAACTTATTAACTGGAGAACAGTATTTGTCTTTAGTAATCCCTGGTAGAATGTATAAAGAAATTTATGCAAAGCGAGGAATTCATCCTAAGGTTTTATCTAGAACCTTGGAGGATGCTGGTACTATCACTTCACCCTTAATTCCTTGGAACACTTGTGGTGCCTATATGTGGACTACTTTAGGTATCCATCCATTTGCCTATGCACCTTATGCTTTCTTGAATATCCTAACACCAATCATAGCCATCATTTACGGTTATCTTGGGTTTACCATCACAAAACTTGATGAGACTGAGAAGAAACCAGTAACATCTAACTAGATTTTAAAAGGAACCTTAAAGGTTCCTTTTTGCAAATATAAAACCTCGAGAATTCTTCTCGAGGTTTTATATTTGCACTTTATTTTAAAAACTTAACTACTCCTCTAATCCTAAGGCATTTCTAACAGCTTCTATCGTTCCTCTACTGGACAACGTGGCACCAGACACAACATCTACTTCTGTTGATTGAGCCTCAATAATACGTTCCTTAATGGTATCAGCAGCAGTATCTCCTAGTCCCGGTGTATCATTGATTTCTACGATCTCTATAGACTGAATTTTTTCGCTGACTACATTTACTTGAACTTTAATATCCCCTGCATATCCTTTTGCCTCTCCTTCATGGGAGCCATTAGGATAAGCTATTGGTCCATTAGCTAAGGCATCCTCTACTGCATTGATCAGCCCTTTACTAGATAATGTAGCACCTGATACAATATCCACTTCTGTTGATTGCGCTTCAATAATACTATCCGCAACTCTTCTTGCTGCATTATCACCTAAACCCGGAGTATCATTGATCTCAAGGATATCCACGGATAATATTTCTCCCTCTGCTACTTCTACCCTTACCTTAATTTCTCCACCATAACCCTCTGCCACACCTTCTAAAAACTGACTTTCTGGACCTCCAAAAACGATATTTCCTCCAAACAATATGGCAATTGTTAATAATGGAAGGATTACCATAGCAATTTTTTGTTGTTTTGACAATGTCATGCACCTCCTGATTGTTATTATATCTACTATCATAACATAAATTCCTGTTAATTAAAATAATTTTTAATTAACAATTATTGTTGTTAACTCCTCTTGTCATCCTATTATTTACCCTTTTTGCAGAAAAATATAGATGTAGGAAATAATTTTTTTCCTACATCTACTATATTTCTTAAAAAATTAGTTGATTTTTACTATTTTCCCAGTTTTCATATAGATAATTCTTTCACCAATGTTGGTGGCATGATCTGCAATCCGCTCTAAATATCTCCCAGTAAACAGCAGGTGGGTTGCCTGTTGAATGATTTCTGGGTTTTCTATCATCATATTGATTAGTTCCATATAGATATCTTCATATAACCGATCTACTGCTTCGTCATCATGAGCCACTTCTTCTGCTAAATCAACATCTGCCTTCATAAATGCATCTAAGCTTTTCTTTACCATATTTTCCGTCAGTGTAGCCATTTTAGGAATATCAATCAAAGGTTTTATTAAAGGGGTATCTCCAATATCTAAGGTAACTTTAGCAATGTTTACGGCATAGTCCCCCATGCGCTCTAAATCTGTAATAATTTTCAGTATCGTACCTATTACTCTTAAATCCTTTGCCATTGGCTGCTGTAAAGCCAATAAAGACATACACTCTTGCTCTATCTTTAGTTCAAGCTCGTCTATAGCATCATCCAATTCATACACCTGCCTAGCCATTTGTAAATCTTGTTTTGCCAAGCCTTGAACCGCTGTTTCAATAATATTCTGCACCATAGCTCCCATTTTCAATAACAAAATATTTAATTCCTTCAACTGTTGAAAATAATTGCTTCTCATATACCTCTCCTTCCTCTAACCAAATCTTCCTGTAATATAATCCTCTGTTCTTTTATCTCTTGGGGTAGTAAAGATAGCTTGCGTTTTATCTACCTCAACTAAATCCCCCATTAGGAAAAAAGCTGTATTGTCAGAAATTCTTGCAGCTTGCTGCATAGAATGGGTAACAATAATAATTGTGTAATTCTCTTTTAAGTCCATGATTAGTTCTTCAATTTTTGCAGTTGCAATGGGATCAAGGGCAGAGGTAGGTTCATCCATCAACAGCACTTCTGGCTTCATAGCTAAAGCTCTGGCTATGCACAACCTTTGTTGCTGACCTCCTGATAAACCTAAGGCTGACTTATTTAACCGATCCTTTACTTCTTCCCATAGGGCAGCTTCTTTCAAACTTCTTTCAACAATGCTATCTAATTCCTTTTTATCCTTCATGCCATATCGTCTAGGACCATAGGCCACATTCTCATAAACTGACTTAGGAAAAGGATTGGGCTTTTGAAATACCATACCAATTCTTCTTCTTAAAGCAACGACATCTACATCCTCCTTATAGATATCCTGATCCTCTAAATACACCGAACCCTCTATGTGAACATCTTCTATTAAATCATTCATACGGTTTAATGTCCTTAAAAAAGTGGATTTACCACAGCCCGAGGGACCGATAAAGGCTGTTACCTTTTTCGCCTCTATATTTAAAGAAATATTTTTAAGGGCTTGAAAATCACTGTAATATAAGTTTAAATCCCTTACAGATAGTTTAGACATGAAAATTCCTCCAGCTTCTAGGGTTGATTTGTTTTCTCTAAGCTCTATTCACCTTTTTAAATTTTATCCTTATGGTGGTGGCAATCATAAAAAATATAGAGATAATGCTTAATAACACCAATGCTGTTCCGTATTTGACTTCTTCTGGCATATTAGGCACTTGGGTTGATATAATGTATAGGTGATAAGGCAATGCCATTGCTTGATCAAATATAGACTTTGGTAGTCTTGGCAGGAAAAAGGCCGCCACTGTCAAAAGGATAGGTGCTGTTTCTCCAGCTGCCCTACCGATCCCTAAAATAGCTCCAGTTAAAATCCCTGGCATCGCATGAGGCAGTACAACATTTTTTATCGTCTGCCACTTTGTAGCCCCTAAAGCTAAGGATGCTTCACGATAACTTTTGGGAACACTTTTAAGAGCCTCTTCTGATGCTGTAATAACAATAGGGAGAATAAGACAAGCTAGGGTTAATGCTCCCGCCAAAATCGAAGAACCCAAACCTAAAAATAGTACAAATAAGCCTAAACCGAATAATCCATATACAACAGAGGGTACCCCTGCTAAATTTAGTATCGCTAACCGGATAAGTCTATAGATCTTTCCATGGGCTGCATATTCTGTTAGGTAAATAGCAGAACCAATCCCTAGCGGCAAGGCAATACTGATGGTACCCAGCACTAGGTAAATGGTACCAACAATCGCTGGAAAAATCCCTCCCTCTCGCATACCTTTACGGGGCATCCCAGTAATAAACTCCCAACTGATGCCACCTATTCCTTTGTAGATAATGTAGCCTATAATCAACAACGTAGGGACGACTACCAATAGCATGGTGAGGGTCAATACGCCAAAAGCAAGCTTTTCTCTCATTTGTTTTGTCATTTACATTCCCTCCCTCTTAGCTTTAGAAAGAACGGCGTCTGCTATAAGATTGATGGTAGTTGTCATAAACAACAGCACAATTCCTACTGCAAATAACGCATGGTAATGGGTACCGTTCCTTACTGTATCCCCCATTTCTGCTGCAATGGTGGCTGTCATAGTCCTTCCTGAAACCAGAAAAGAATCTGGTATTTGGGCTGCATTACCTGTTACCATCATGACTGTCATGGTTTCACCGATAGCACGACCAACCCCCAGCATCACTGCTGCAATAATTCCTGATGAAGCAGCAGGGACTAAAACATGCTTGATGGTTTCCCACTTTGTCGCTCCAAGAGCAAGAGAGGCTTCTTTATATTCCTTTGGTAATGCACTTATAGCGTCATCAGAAATACTAATAATAGTAGGCAATGCCATAAGAGAAACTAAAATAGATCCAGTTAGCACAGTGAATCCTGAGGATAAAGAAAAGGTAATCCTTACCCAATTGGATAGTACTACAATTCCAAGAAAGCCCAGTACTACAGAAGGAATCGCAGATAAAAATTCTATAATCACCTTCAAACCCGTCTTTATTTTCGGTGGTGCCACCTCAGCAATATAGATGGCACAACCGATACCTATGGGGACGGAAATAAAGATAGCTCCCAAAGTTACCATGAGTGACCCTGCCACCAATGGTAAGATGCCATATTGAGGATTCACTGATATAGGAAACCAGCTTCTCCCAAATAAAAATTCTTTTAAAGTGACATCTTTAAAAAGCATTACACCTGATCTAAATAGAAAAAAGAAGATTAAAGCAACAATAACGACAGATGTAACCCCCATAAACATAATCACATTTTCAATGAAAAACTCTCCTAATCTATGTTTAATGCCTTTTTTAAGGCTCTTTTCATGCTTCATTTCTTTTACCTTTACAGTTGCTTCCCTCATGCTAACCACCTTTCAATCATTAAAGGATACTAAAGCTATTTCTCTAATCCCTTTAATATACTAAGAACTACATTTACAGCCTAAAATCTCCACATCATTTAATCTTAAAAATTGTCCTATCTTTTCTATCCCCATAGAAAATAGTAGAAACAAATTATTGATAAAATATAAGGATAGGAGGATACAGATAACCAACTACAAAGCTTAACAAAATGCAGACCGTATGCATTTGCAGGAAATGACTACAATGTTCAATTCATGTAAGTGAAAAATCCGTAAAGAAATTTGCATGTTTGAGCGGTAGCGAGTTTGCAAATTTTAGGATTTTTCACTGGAATGAATTGCTAACATTGTTCATTTCTGAAACCGCAGGAGGGCGCATTTTGTTAAGGTATAAAATTCGTTATCTATAGTTAGCACACTAACCATCCTCTAACAAATCCTCTGTTATGCTTCTTAGTTATTTGGTATAAATCCTACTTCTTCAACAATTCTTTGACCTTCTGTACCCATGATAAAGTCCATGTATAATTTCATAACACCAGTTGGTTCTCCTGCTGTATAAACAAATAACGGTCTTGCTACTGGATAGCTTCCACCTTGTACTGTTTGTAAAGATGGTAAAATCGCTTCGCTTCCTGCTTCTTTTGCTACTGGTACAGCCTTTATATCTCCACTAAGATAAGCTAAGCCGATATATCCAATACCATTAACATCTTGCTTTAATCCTTCTACGATCGCTTGGGTTGAAGGCATTAGATTTGAATGTGCTGCGTATTCTTCATCCTTTAATACAAACTCCTTGAAAAAGGCATAAGTACCAGAGTTAGATTCTCTTGAGTACAGGGTGATGGCTGCATCTTTGCCCCCTACTTCCTTCCAGTTAGTAATCTCCCCTGTAAAGATGTCTTTTAAATTTTCTAAGGTTAAGCTTTCGATTTCGTTGTCCTTGTGTACTGCAATAGCAATACCGTCTGTCCCAGTTATAAATTCCTTTAACTCAAAGCCATTTGCCTTTGCTTGGTCCATCTCTTCATTTTTCATTTTTCTAGAAGATTGTGCCATATCAGCGGTGCCATTGATAATAGCTGCAATTCCTGTTCCTGAACCCCCACCTGTGACAGCGATTTGTGCTTCAGGGTATTGGTCCATAAACTCTTCTGCCCATTGCTGCCCTAAGTTTACCATAGTATCAGATCCACGAACTTGTACTAATTTACTAAAATCTACATCATTAGATGTGTTTGTCTCGTTTGAAGCTTGATCTCCATTGGTGGTGTTGGCTGGTTCCTGTGATTGACTGCCTCCACATCCAACAAGTGCAACTGCTGCTATCATTACTACTACTAGTAATAAAGCTATTTTTTTCATTACCTATTCCCCTTTCAATCTTCCTAATTTTTTAGACCTTTGGTCTCAACTACATAAACTATTATATTGCTTATTGCTTTTCCTATGGTTAAGGAAAAGTTAATGGAATGTTATGTTTATGTTAAGCGATTTTCTCTTCTTCCAATTTTTCTTCATCTATTTCTTCCATTGTTGAAGGAATGATTTCTAGTTCTAGCTCTTCTTGTAACCTTTCTACGCTTTCATTAGAAAGTCCCTGGTCTTCGTCTACGGATGACTCTTCTTTTTCTTCATCACTTATTTTAAAGCATGAAACAATGGAGGTTAGTTCAGTAGCCATATCCCTCAATTCATTACTTACATGGGTGATATTATGCATTGTATTGGATTGTTGTTGTGTACCCTCTGCAATCTGTTTTGCTCCTTCCACCGTGTAATAAATCATTTCTTCGATTTTTTTCATATACTCATTGACTGCTTCAATACCTAAAACCTGTTTTTTTGCCGCTTCATTATTTTTAGAAGTCATCTCACCTACTGCTTCAATGGATTGATATATAGTATTAAAGCTTTGCTTTGCATAGTTTGAAGCTTTTTTCCCTTCTATAGACTGTTGCTGTGCATAGTGAATTTTGTTACGAACATCCTGCACCTTATTTAATATATCAGCAACAACCGCTGTTATCTCAATGGCAGTTTCATTACTTTGCTCAGATAACTTTCTTACCTCCTGTGCAACTACAGCAAACCCCCTACCCTCTTGCCCTGCTCTAGCTGCTTCAATAGATGCATTTAAAGCTAATAAGTTTGTATCCTTGGCTATTTTCTTAATATAGTCTACAAATTGTCGGATTTTCTTAGAGTCTTCTACCAGCGTCAATACATCCTTCACCGTCATTTCTATAGCATGATCAATCTCCACAATTCCTTCTACTGCTTTTTCTGTAGCTTCAAGTCCTGCTTTTATAGACTGTCTCGCTTTGACCCCTTCTGCTACTGCATCTACACTCATGTTTTCCACTTCTTCTGCTTGTTTTGTCACACCGTAAATAGCTTGTTGGATGTTGCAAACAACATTGCGGCTTTCCTCTGCAGTAGATAAAAACTGTTGGGCTGTAGCGGCGATTTCCTCCATGTAATGCTCTGCATAGTCACTGGTTTCTAGCATCTGCTCTTCAGCCTCATGTAGATTTCTTGTAGTAGTAGAAAGCTTTTCCAATACCTGTCTTTGTGATGTCACCATGCCATTGATACTGTTGGATAAGTCTTCAAATTCATCCTTAGAATTGCAGTGGGCAAATATAGTAAAATCTCCTTCAGCTATTTTTTTCATTACCTTTACCATCTCGTTTATATACCTAATAAACTGTCTTCTAACAAAGACGGTGGATAACCCAATAGCCATCATAACAGCAATTAAAATAATCAAAAGGGTATTGTTTCTGATTTCTTGTGCTACACTTAAGTACTCTTTTTCTGGAAGTGTAAAGGCAATCACCCAGTCTGTTGAAGGTACCCAGTGATAAAAATAGCTCCACCTATTACCTTCTATAGAAATCTGTTGAAAACCATAGGTTTGTTCTTGTGCTATATGCTCCAAAATAGATAGACTTATAGCATCTTCTCCCTCTTCCATCAGCATCTTTGCATCTGGATGGCTCAGCATTTCTCCTTTTGTGTTGATGATAAAACCATAACCAGCCTCTCCTATCTCTGTGTTTCTTACTACCCTATCAAAATTGGCAAAATCGAAGGTAATCGCTATAGCTCCTAAGACCTGGCCCGTTTGATGCATAATAGGGTATGCCATAGATAAAGTAGGTATTTTAACCCCAGTTTGGCTTAAGGAAGAAAGATAAACATCACTCATGATAAAACCTTTCTTAGTCATGGCATCTTTAGCAAACTGTAAATCCTCGATTCCTAAACTATAACCAGTTCGCCCTAAGCTGTCTACAACAATATTTCCATCCAGCCCCACAATGAAAATGCTCTCATAGTATCCCATAGAATCTACATAAATCTTTCTCAATATTTGATTACTCTCCTTTAAGGCAATCTCATCTTCCACTTCCCTCCCTTGGTTATAGCTTTCCAACACGTGGGTAAAGGAGGCATTAGCAGAAAGGTTTTTCAATAAAAACTCCGTATCCTGTAATGTAGTTCTTGTATTTCCTACAATACCCTGCAATAAAATATTGTATTTTTGTACCTCTCCCTCCTGTAAAGCTTTAAAACTTGCCCTATAAGCATAGGTTCCTAATACGAAAGTAGGTAAGGTGCATAGGATTAAAAAAACTGCCATTAGCTTTGTTGCAATTTTAAATTTCATAACACGTCCCCTTTACGAATGAAATTTTCTACTTTATTCCAAATACCACTATATGTTTTAACTTTTATTAACAGATTAAGTTCACGTTAAGTTTCTGTTAACTTTCATCATATGCTTTTTTCTTCTGCTATAAGATATTTAGCAGCAAGGATTATTTTTTCATGCTTTTTTGGTATAATACTTTGTAGTAGTAGTGCAATTATTCCTGTTAACTTAAACCATAATTTGTCACCCTGAGGGGAGTAAAGTGAAGGGGAAGGATGACAGCTCGAGAGGGTTTTGGAAGTAATTGTGTTGAGTTAACGCCTATCATAATAAATAAATATAAAAATATTAAGGAGAATTACATATGTCTATTTTTGTTTTTGGTCATAAAAATCCCGATACCGACTCTGTTTCTTCAGCCATTGCCTTTTCCCATCTGAAAAACAAGCTGGGTTTTGATACAATTCCTTGTGTTTTGGGAGAAGTGAATAAGGAGACCAGTTATGTATTAAATTATTTTGGTCTTCCAACCCCTAAACTGATTGATAATGTAAAGGTACAGGTAAAAGATTTAAAATATAGTTTTGATGAGGGGGTTTCGGGAGATAATTGTATTCTATCTATCTATAAGTTAATGGAGAAGGAGCAGCTTCAAACAGTAGCTGTTGTAGATGAGAATCATAAACTGCTAGGGATCGTTAGCATGAAGGATATTGCTATGGGATTAATCAAAGGGGACTTCTATCATTTACAAAGTTCTTTAGAAAACCTTGTGGCTGCCTTAAAGGGAGAGGTTTTAACAGGAGATCGTGACTATTTTGATGGAAAGATTTCTGTTATCACTTATTACTATAAAACCATCGCTGGGTCCTTAGGGGAAGAGGATATCATTATTGTAGGGGATACCTATGATGTCATTGAATCCGCTATCCAATCAAAAGTACAATTAATCGTTATAACAGGCGGTAAAGTACTTCCTGAAAAATATATTGCTATGGCACAGGAAAAAAAAGTTACCCTTCTTTCTGTTCCTATGGATACCTACTATGTGTCAAAAGTGATTAATCAATGTAATGATGTGTCTACTATTATGAGGACAAAAAATATTATTAAGTTTTATGAAGAAGACTACTTAGAAGAGATCAAAGAAGAGATTATTAATACACATTTTAGAAATTACCCTATCGTAGATCATCAAAATACTTTCTTAGGCTTTATTAATAAAAAGCATATTCTTAATCCTCAAAGGAAAAAAACTATCTTAGTAGATCATAATGAGTATCGTCAGAGTGCGGAGGGACTAGAGGAATCAGAAATATTGGAAATTGTTGATCATCATAAACTAGGAGATATCTCTACTTCTATGCCTATTAATTTTCGTAATAATGCAGTAGGCAGTACCTGTACCATCGTTTACTGGATGTTTAGAGACTTTAATATAGAAATACACAAGGCGATGGCAGGGGTGCTTATGGCAGGTATTATCTCTGATACCCTACTGTTTAAGTCACCTACTACAACAGATATGGACCGAAGAGCAGTGGAGGAATTAAATAAAATTCTCCACATGGATATTGAAACCTTTGCTATGGAGATGTTTAAAACAGGAACTTCCCTAGAGGGTCAGAGTATCGAACAAATTTTCTATAAAGATTTTAAAGAATTCAATCTAGAAACCTATAAAACTGGTATTAGCCAAGTATTTACCTTAGATATTGAGGATGTTTTCAATAGAAAAGACTCCTTCATTGATTTTATGGAGCGTACCCATAAGAATAATAACTATGATATTACTTTGTTACTGATTACAGATATTCTCAAGGAAGGTTCTTATATTTTATTTCAGTGTAAAAACAATCATCTTATCTCCTCTGCATTTCATGTGGAAGGGCTTCAAGGAATTTTTGTAGAAAACATTGTTTCTAGAAAAAAGCAAGTTATCCCTAGATTGCTGGAAGCCATCCATTTAATAAAATAAATCTAAAATCCTTTAATAGACCTCTTATTCACCTTGATGGAGGTCTATTTTCATTGCTTTTCTCATTACATTTCTTAATATATTTCTATCGAAATTTAGACAGCATCGCCTTCATTACTTGATCAAAAGGCATGGCACCCAGATGGCCTATGAGCTTTTCCAGTTCGTTTTCTTCTTCTTCTTTTTGCAGGGTGCCTGAAAGGACAATTTGAACGCTTTGATCTCTATCAAAAACAACTGAGGTCACATCTAGTGTCCCAGCCAAAAGTGCTAAAATAGTCAAGATTTGAGAGGGTGTTAAGTTTATCCTCTCCTGACAATCTTCTTTGTCAAAGGGTTGAAGACTCTTATTTTTTTCATCAGCTTTTAACTGCATCTTTAACTTCTTTACCATATCATCGATTTGTTCAGAAGAAAACATAACACCCCTCCTATGCACCTATATTGGAATAACAATTGGTGGTTGTAGTCCTGGCTGTGGTACCGCTCTCCCTGTAGCAAAACGAAATGCAAGAATAAATACAATAATCATAAGAAAGTTACGTTGAAAATCCTTCATTGAGGGCTATCACCTCTTTCAGTGTATATTAGTATTATATTAACTTTTCTAAGAATTGTGTCTTGTAAATAATACTTCAGCTATTTTGTTAAAAAAGCTATTCACCTTTAACAATCTAACACTAAATTTTTTAAAAATTCTTACCACTTCGTGATAATCATCACAGTAAAGCCTCCCTTTTCATGTTATTTTATTAACAAGATATGTAGCGTTTTTTCTTTTTTCTAGCTCTATCATTGCCGTTAACTTAAATCATAGTTTGTCATTCTGAGGGGAGCAAAGCGGAGTTGAAGGATGACAGTATGAGAGGATTTTGGAAGTAATTGTATTAAGTTAACGCTTATGATGTAAACGCTTATTTAAAATAAAGGAGGTTGAAGTAATGGGATATACCATGACAAGAGAAGCTTTTAACAAAACACTAGCATCCTTAAGTAAGTCCTATAAAATTTATGCCCCTGTAGGATTTAAAGGGGAAGGAAGGTTCTCTGATACGGATGTCATCCGCTATGATGAAATTAAGCAGGTTGAGGAAATTGTTTTAGATGAAAAGTCTCACTTTTCTCCAAAAGAAGTGCTGCACCCTATTCGCCAAACCCTGCTCTACTTTCTACAGGATGAAGTCATAGAAGCTAACACATCTAGCGAAGGAATCATTGTTTTTTTAAGACCCTGCGATATCCATGGCATTTTGAAACTAGACCAGGTTTTTTTACAAAATGGTAATATTAGAGATGTTTACTATGAAAAACTGCGAAACAAAATAAAGTTTTTCATGATAGAATGTACTACAGGTTTTGACGGTTGTTTTTGCGTTTCTATGGAGGCCAACAAAACCGACTTATATACAGCAGCTATTCGTTTCGATGAAAATATTTCCATAGACCTAAAAGATGATGATTTATTGCACTACTTTAAGGAGGAAAAACAAATAGATTTTCAACCTGAATTTATAGAAAAAAATAAATTAGAAGTAAAGTTACCCCCCACTGAAAAAATCACTCCAGAATTTTTTGACTCATCCTTATGGAAGGAATATAGCGAAAGATGCATCGCCTGTGGTCGTTGTAATTTTGTATGTATCTCCTGTAGCTGCTGGACAATGCAGGATATTTCTTATCAAGATAACCCTCACCAAGGGGAGCGAAGAAGAGTATGGGCAGGATGTCATGTAGATGGTTTTACTGACATGGCTGGTGGTCATGGGTTTAGAAAAAACTACGGAGATCGCATGAGATTTAAAACCATGCATAAAATCTATGACTTTAAAAAGCGAAATGGAATGTCTATGTGTATTGGCTGTGGCCGTTGCGATGATGCCTGTCCTGAATATATATCTTTTTCAAAATGTATCAATAAAGTTACAGAAGCATTAGAGGAGGGACAATAGATGGAAAATTGTTATCTACCCCATAAACATAAAATTATAGGGATTACACCCCAAACCGCTGTAGACTATACTTATCGAGTGGCTTATGATAAAACTCCCATAGGTGGTCAATTTGTAGAAATTTCCATCCCTGGTATAGGGGAAGCGCCTATCTCCATCAGCGATTTTGGAGAAGGCTATATAGACATGACCATTAGAAATGTTGGCAAAGTCACCAATTATCTTAACACGCTAAAGCCTGGAGATTTTTTATACCTGCGGGGGCCCTATGGAAATGGCTTTGATTTGGAGAACTACAAACATAAGCATCTTATCCTTGCAGCTGGAGGAACGGGTCTAGCCCCTGTAAAAAGCATTATTAATTATTTTTATCATCATTCCCATGCCATACAACAGTTGGACCTTCTCATAGGCTTCAAGAGCAGCAAAGATATCTTATTTTTAGATGAAATTAAAATGTGGCAACAGAAGGAAAATTTTCGTGTTTTACTAACTATAGACCAAGAGGAAGACGATTGGCAGGGCAATGTCGGTCTTATTACAAAATATGTCCCTGAAATTTCTATAGAAGAAAATTCTGAAGTTATTATCGTTGGTCCTCCCCCAATGATGAAGTTTACATCCCTAGCCTTTTTAGAAAAGGTTCCTGAAGAAAAGATATGGGTATCCTTTGAGAGGAAAATGAGTTGTGGTATTGGAAAGTGCGGTCATTGTAAAATTGATGAAACCTATGTTTGTCTTGAAGGTCCTGTTTTTAACTATACAAAGGCAAAGCAATTAATGGATTAGGAGGTAAAGTTATGTCTGTACACACTAAAAATATTAAAAAAAATGCTTATCGTGTAACAAAGGAACGAGGTAAAACTGCTTTAAGAATCCGGGTACCAGGAGGCCATTTAGAAGTAAAGTATTTTGACATTATTAAAGACATTGCTGAACAGTATGGCAATGGAACAGTTCATATTACTATTCGACAAGGATTTGAAATTCCAGGTATTTCCTTTGACAAAATCCCAGAAATCAATGAAAAAATAGCCCCTATTATTAAAGGGCTAGAGCTGGACTATGGTGTTGCCATCGAAAACCCTGCCGAAGGCTATCCCGCTGCTGGCACGAGAAATGTATCCGCCTGTATTGGAAATAAGGTATGTCCCTTTGCTAATTACAATACTACAGCCCTTGCTATTAAAATCGAAAAGGAAATCTTTCCTAATCATCGTCATGTAAAAATTGCCTGTACCGGCTGCCCTAATGATTGCATCAAGGCACATATGCAGGATTTTGGTATCATTGGTCAAGTAGAACCAGTGTATCATGCACATCGATGCGTTAGTTGTGGTTCCTGCGTAAAAAATTGCAAAAAACGCGTTACAGGAGCATTGGAGATGTTTAACGAAAAAGTTGAAAGAGATGAAAACCGTTGTCTCGGCTGCGGAGAATGTATTTTAAAATGTCCCACTTCAGCGTGGTCCAGAAACCCTGAAAAGTTTTTTAGAGTAGTAATTATGGGTAGAACAGGAAAGAAAAATCCCCGTCTAGCAGAAACCTTTTTACAGTGGGTTAATGAGGAAACCGTGGTAAAAATCATTACCAATACCTATGATTTTATTGAAGCCTATATTGATCAAGAGGCTCCTTTAGGCAAGGAGCATATAGGTTATATTGTAGACAGAGCAGGTTATCAGGTGTTTAAAGAGTACGCCCTCAAGGGTGTTACTTTAACTCCCAAGGCTAAGGTCACAAAATATATAGAGTTTCGTGGATATAAATATGATAACAATTTAGATCTTGGGTAATTTCTTAAAAGGTGACAACAGCTTCCCCCTTAGCTATTGTCATCTTTGTATTTTCTCCCAAAACTACAATATCAAAGCTTTACGTAAAATATTGTATATGGCTGTAGGGAAAGTGCTTTTTGATGAGTTTCTCAATGTACTCTTTCGCCTCTATCGCTTCTTCCTTTTTATAAACATATTTTACCCTTCCATACTTCCCCCACTTTTTCGCTCTTCTGTAGGGATTCATTTCTAGGTTGGTGTTTGGAAAGCGTTCTTCTATGATTTTTTTTGCATTCATAGTAAATCGGTGTTGAATTAATTCAAAGGTAATCGTACTTTTTTCCTTGAAACTAAGATAGTTGTGTAGCTTTTCCATCATTTCACTATAACCCTTTTTCCAGTTTTCATGCAATATAATAGGGGCAATGATAAAGCCTAGAGGGTACCCTGCTCTAGCTATCTTTTCTGCTGCCTTCAGTCTCTCTTCTAAATCATCCACATTATGCTCAAAGTTTTTTATAACGTGACTAGAGTTAATGCTAAACCTAAAGCGAGTATGCCCATGATGTTTCGCATCTAGTAAAGGATCTACATTGCTAAACTTAGTAACTACGCGAAGCCTTCCCCTGTGTAATGTACCAAAGTGCTCTATTGTATCCTTCAAGGTTCCCGTAATGTGTTCTACTGCCAAAGGATCGCCGGTGCTGGCGGCTTCAAACATGGTGGCATGAGGAAGTCTCTTTTCTATATATTTGTCTATTGTATTAAACAGCTGCTCCATGTTAACGTATACTCTAACATAGGGTTTCTTCCCTTGTGTTGTAAAGAGATAACAGTACTCACAATTTCCAGGGCAATTGGTCATAAGAGAAAATTGATAGTGGGCAGAGGGTTTGCATACTTCTAATTGCATACTCTTTTTTGTCCCTACAATCAAAGTCTTTTTTGCAGCTGCATACTTTCCTTTTTCATCCTTTCCTGGTAAACCTCTAACTTGATTGTGGGAAGTAGTGTGCAAAATAGGAATATTTTTATCCTCACAAAAGGCTAGAATTCTTTTTCCTACACTTGTTTCCTTTGCAGAAGGTTCAAAATAAACACGATCTGGTGTCCAAAGCTGCAAGGTCATCCCTCCTTTTTTTTCTTAGTTTTTCACATGAAACAAAAACCATACAAAAAACCTTCTATAGAAATATATAGAAGGTTTTTTTGTATGCAGATTATAAAGTATTATCCAATTTTTTTATCTTTTTCCTCTCCAACTGTTCATCAATAAATCGCAGTACCATTAGTCTTATGATGGCAAAAATAGGTACCCCTAAGAACATGCCCAATACTCCTGACAATCCCCCTCCTACCACGATAGCAAAGATAATCCAAAATGGTCTTAAGCCCACGCTGTCTCCTAATATTTTAGGCCCTAGAAACAATCCATCAAATTGCTGCAATCCTAAAACAAATAGCGTTACCCAAAAGGCCTTCATAGGACTATCGAAGAAGGTAATAATTACCACTGGTACACCTCCAATAAAAGGCCCAAAATAAGGGATCATATTGGTGATTCCTATGATGGTACTTAACAAAAGACCATAGCGAATATTCATAATACTTAGACCAATCAAACAAAGCACACCTATAATAAAGGAGTCTAAAGATTTTCCTATGATAAACTTCCCAAAGAGTTCATCTGCTTCTTTGCCAAATTCCCTCATTCTATCAACGGTTTCATCCTTCATGATGGCTCTTAGAAATTTTTCACTGCTAATTTTAAAGGACTCTTTGTCCGACAACATGTAGAAGGAAATAATCATCGCCAACACAAAGTTCAAAATTCCTGATGTAACCGTCATAATACTGGTGACGATATTATTTAAAACGTACTCAAGTACTTGACTGGCAGTATCGAAAATGTCCTTACTATTTTTCTCGATGTATTCTGCAATGTTATATAAATTATCTAATCCCATATCATTTTCCCAGTTTGCCAACCAGTTTCTTGTGATTCTATCATATTCAGGGACTCTTCTTAATATCTCCCGTATATTGTTAGTAATTTGTGGCACCACAAAGATCAGCAGCGTGGTAATAAAACCCAATAAAACGACGTATACTGTCAGTATACTTACAAATCTATGAAGTGTTTTTCTTTCGTTAATATATTTTACCTCACTGTATAACTTTTTTTCAAACCATCTAACACCAGGATTTAAAATATATGCAATAAATCCACCCATGATAAAGGGACTAAGCACTCTTCTTACCCAACCAAAACTACCAGAAATATTTCCCAGCAAAATCCCTATATTATCCAGTACCTGAAAAAATACAATTGGCAAGATTATGGCAATGCTGGCATACAGAGAATATTTTAAATACTGTCTATCCCACTGAATCTTCATACTACCCACCTCCATTGTCTATATTCATCTCAATTTTTTAGGTATCCAGCCTCCACAGTTAGTCTATACCGCACGCGGGAGTTTTTTTAGATAAACCTGTTTACTACTTTAGACTTTATTATACATGATTTTATAGCCGTCTGCTACCTCATCTTTTAAATCATTTCTTATCCTATTCTAATAAATTTATCATTAGTGTCAATTTAAACCATAATTTGTCATTCTTCGTTATCCTAAGAGCCTTCACTGCCCTCAGGATGACATCTAGAGAGAGTTTTGGTAATAACTGTGTTAGGTTAACGTTATGATAAATCCATATCTTTAGTGTTCAATATTGATTGATGCCTCTCCCGACTTATAGGGAGAAATTACTAAACCCTCCTTGAATGAATAAGTAGCAAGAAAAATATCTTTCATTTTATTATACCCTTGCTGCTGTGCTAGTGAAACAAGCATTTCTTCTGATAACTTCATCTTACCTATCGATTTTTTATCTAGCTTTCCTTCTAAGATCACTACCATAGGAATTTCTTCCTCTTCAGTAACAATAGCCATGTCCTTTGGTTTTAAAGGCTGCACATCGGATTTTTTAAGAACCGTTAGCTTTCCATTGGATTCTACAATAGCATAATGTACTTCATGAAAACGAAATATATCTTTTTCCCTAAGCATCATCAGTATCTCATCAATAGAATATCGTATGTTTCTCATGTTTTTTACAATAAACCTACCATTTTCCATAATAAGGGTGGGCTCAAAGGAAATAAATCTAGAAAATTTTCTGCTTTTTAATACAAGCTTACTTATTATACTCTGAAGAAGAGCCAATACAATTACCGCAAAGGCAGTAGGCAGATGGTGTATATTAGGATCTGCAATATCTGCCCCTACTACTGATCCCATGGTGATGATCACTAAAAAATCTAAAACTGGTAGTTCTCCAATGGGACGTCTGCCCATAATATATACAGTTAAAAACAATAATAGCGGTAAGATAGTTATGATTCTACCAAATATTAAGATATAGTCCCTCATTTTTTCTAACCTCCTTACCACTTATTATTGACGCAAAGAAAAAACTCTAACCTATGGGAAGTTCTAGGTTAGAGTTTTTCGGCTTCTATAAAGTTGGGTAGAGTAAAACATTCTGCAATACTCCCAATAATGTTTTTTCTTCCTACACGGGTATAAACCCCTTGAAGCTTTTCATTATACATAAATAATCCAATGATATAATTATTTTCTATAAAGTCTACGTCATTCTCAGTAAACATCGCCATTGGCAGCTTAGGAATGCGACAAAGCTGCTGTAGTAAATAATCTTTTTTTGATTCTTTTTCAATGATTTCTTCCCACTGCTCTGGTGTAAAGTCTCTTCCAATGTATACACCGCTGGAGGCATATCTGTCCATGGGTTTTAATACCAACTCCTCCTTATTTGCTATGGCAAAGGCTATTAACTCTTTATTGCTGCTACCCAATACCACTGTATAAGGAATGTGTTTTTCGACAAACCGCCTCTCCTCCTCTGTTAGAAAGGGGGTTTTTAGAGGATCATGAAGAATACTAAAGATATTTTTATTATGAATAATCTGAGAGCGAATAGACCCCACTACGCATACGGCACCTTCTAAATAGGCTTCTATAAAATCCTGTACCTCTTCAGCATGATCGACGATCTCCCAAGTCACTGCTCTACGATAAATACAGTCAATCTGAAAATCTTTATAGTACAGTTTTTTATCTCTATAGGTCAAATCTCTAATATCTGCAATAACGGTAGCATAGCCTCTTCTCTCAAATGCTTTTTGAAACTCTATAAACTCACTGGGTATTGACGAAGAAAACCTGTCAACAATGGCAATTTTAGGATTTTTTTCTTCTTTATTAAACTCTTTGTAATTTATCAATAATGCCTCTACCCAACTATCAAATAGTTCACAGGTAGTAAAAGTATTTTTCTCTTGCAAATCCCTTATAGCTAAAGAATTTTTGAAAATATACTGTAATTCCCGCTCCTCCACCATCCCGGAGGAGCCATCTGCATTTAACTCGCAAAATTGAAAGTCTTCGTTGAAGTGATAAAAAATATCAAACCGTCCCATAGGTATATCAATACTGTAGCCTGGATCTTTTAAAATTAGTTTTTCCAACAGTGGAGAAAACCCAAAATGCTTTCTAAAGGCTTCCTCCTCTAGGTACTGACGAATTACTTTTTTTAAAATACCCAATAATTGTGTTGTAAGCTGCTGAAACCTTTGTACATCCTCTTGGCTTAAAAACATGGGCTGGTATAAAAATTCTACTGGCTTATTTTTATACTTAGCAGGGGATGTCTCTACCGCTGTTAAAACTCTTTTGTACTCCTCCAAATAGGCTTCTTTGTTTTGCAGAACATTTTTATGGTACTCAGTAAATAATCTATTCATTACAGCCATCTGCTATTTACCTCCCGTATCGATTTAAAGCACACCATGTCAGAGACTCTATACCTTTACTTTTTATAAGTCTTTTAGATAACAATGCTGGGGTTTTTTCATGTCTTGTTAAATTCTCTAGGGTTTTTAAGTAGGCTTTTTCCTCTTCTTGCAGTCCTTTTTTAGCTAAATCAAAAAGAACAGGAATAAAGTCCATGATTACCTTACACTTATATCTTCCTTCAAAGCCCTTTTCTACAATATCTTTTTTTGCTTGCCGTACCTTTTCTTCTTCTATGTTATTAGCCATTTCGTACAGATATTCTAAAGCAATGTCGTTATAGAAAATTCCCTTTATCAAAGCAATATACCCTAGATTAAGGGGATAAGGTAATGCATCCCCCATTCGAATTTCAATGTATTTCCTAACCCTTACATCAGGAAATACCATAGATAGAAGATGGCTAATTTCTTCGTTAGTGATATTATAGGGATCTATTAAATCCTTTGCTTTTTTATCATAAGTAGGTGTGAATACCCCTTCTTTCATGATAAAGATAGGGGGAGTATTTAGTATGTATTCGGCATATTCTTTATATCCAAATTTACTTTTAAAGGTACCTGGAACAATACTACTACGCTCTTGGTCTGTATTCTCCCAGATAATATTCCTAATACTGTGTTTCTCAAAGAGTTTTCCTTCGAAAATCGGGGCATTATCTGTAATTAAATGAAGTAATGGTGACAAAAAATTAGCTACTTTAAATTTTTTTACGAAGTCTTCTTCATTTTCATAGTCAATCACTACCTGAAGAGATGCTGTTCCCTTCATCATATTATGGGCATACTTACCCTTTGCTTTAAAGTAATCTGCCATATATTGATAGCGTGGCTTTGGATTAAAAGGAACTTCTTCAATAGAGGTCCTAGGATGATACCCTATTGCCATTAACAATTGGTTTTGCTCATCCACGATGGGAATGACCTTTTTCAAGAATCTTAGATAATTTGCTTCTATTTCTCGGATATCCATAGTGGGAGGCATGCTGATTTCTAGCTGTCCTCCTGGCTCTAGTGTAATAACTTCTGTATCACTTTCTAATCCTAAAAGATACTTATCCTCATAGGTAGGCTTGTATGCCCCCTGTAAGGCTAACTTCTTTAATATGGTTTCGATTCCTTCCTCTTCATAATAAGTCACGGAATCGAAGCTTTCTTTTTTTACAACAATATGCTCTATCTCTACACCTAATTTAAAATCGTTTCTTTCTTTTTCTCCAGCTTTTATAAATTCTACAATAGCGTTTACTTGTTTTTCATATTGCATCATCTGTTCACCTCGATTATGTAAAAACTAGTTAAATATTTACCCCCTTTTTATCAAAATACACAAACTTTTCTTCCCTCACTGCTGATTTCCCTCTTATTTTATATGAGGCTTAGGTTACCCTTCTTAAAAATCATCGTTGCAGACAAGCTCCAATATAACAATTATTCATCTTGTTTTCATGACTCCTCCCTTTCTTCAAGTTTGAAAAGGTATAATGCTACCTCTCTGCTGGTAATAATAATTTTTTTTGTTTTCTTATCAAAATATATTTCATTTACTTCCCAAGGTATAGATAAAACTACCTCTTCCTTCCCCTCTCGAGATCGTCTTATTAACTTTTCTCCATCTAGAAAAAAAGCCTCTTTTTCATGGGATATAACAAACATATCTTGACTATTTAATAATACAGGATTTTCATATACCTTTCTATCTTTTCCGTAGATTTCTACTAATTCTAAAGCATCTCTTTTTCCTAAAGAGCTACCATAAAGGTAGTTATCAAACAAAATTTCATAATAATTATAAGGCATATTCTCTACCAGTATCCCTTTTTCGCTATCAAGGTTGTAGACAAATACTTCTTGATACTTTACTGCCTCTATCTCTCCATGTGGGGCCTTTATGATTTCTCCGGTAGAAATACTTACCTTAGAGGCATCTTTACTCCACTGTATACTGTCTATAGGGTCCACTAGTCCCATGGGATTTTCATAGATCGTTTTATCTTCCTTTTCTTCTATCTGTAAAAGAGCCAGTTCTGTACCTATATATGTCCTCCAATCACCTATCAGTACTTCTTCTTTTTCCTGCGGCTTCCTAATATATACAATGTACTTATCGTCTGGTGCCCATTTGGCTGTAGTAGCTTCTAGTGTGCTGTAGTATTTTCCTTCATCATCATAGATTTCAGAATTATAAAATATAAAATAGTTAGTTTTGTGACTCCACTGAGTTGTAAAGGAAAAGGTTTGAAAAGCATCTTCTCCTATGTTTTCTTTAATTAGCTTTGATTGATCTTGGTCCAAATAATATAAGTACAAGTCTGCTTTTTCTCGAGAACCCTTTGTATATAAAACAGCAGTTTTATTGGGGGAAATCAACAAGTTGGGTCGATGCAGACCTACTATTTCCTCATCTATTTTTTTTTCCTCTTCTCCTACTCTATAAAACAACTGTCCCTCTAAGTCAACATACACAGCACTTTCTTCTTCTATCGGTATATACAAATCATACTCCCCAGCTTCTTCATGACTTTTTTCAAGCACCTGTGTTTCTAGGTCAAGGGAATAAAAATTCCATTCATTTTTCTTTGTTGCACTGAAATAAAACTTTCCCTCCTCCACTTTATATCCGTTTATGGTAGAAAACCCCTTTACACCTTCTACCTTTTGAAGTGCTGTTGGGTTTTCTTTATTGTCTGAATGGTTATCTGGGTTGTCATTACAGGCGACTAATAACAAAACAATATATATTAATACCATAACATTGAAAAAACCATTGCTTTTTTTCAAAGTCATTCTCCTTTCCACTGTTGATTTGTTGATAGTTTCTCCTGTATTGCTTAAAATTAGTCGATAGTCTTTTTGTATATTTAAATGAAGAGGATCAGCAACTTGAATTGCAACATAAAGAAAGGACTAGCTTAGCTAGTCCCTTTGTTATCTCCTTGTAAAGTTTTAATATTCCATTGTTCCGGCATCGTGTTTACTAAATTTATAAAAGTCCTTGCCCTTTCTTCTTCTTGTTTCCAGGATAAATATATAATAGAAGGACCTGCACCACTTAAAAATAATTGATTTAAATCTAGTTTCTCTGCTTTTGAAAAAATAGTTTCTAATGAGGCCATCAACTTCGTTCTATAGGGTTGGTGCAGACAATCCTGTAGAGCATATGGGATTTTTTCTAATTCTCCTGACATCAAAGCCGCCACCAGTAAAGAAGACTTTCCCACGTTTTTTACAGCATCTCTGAAGGGAACGCTCTCTGGCAAAACACCCCTGGAGGCCTTTGTACTTAGTTCTACTTCAGGAATCGCCACAATAAACTTCAGGGTTTCATGAACAGGAAATCTTACATAGCTGGTTTTTCCTTCATCCTGACAGGAAACTACCACGCCACCCAGCAAAGCTGGAGCTACATTATCAGGGTGACCCTCTATTTCTACAGCTAACTCTAAAACTTCTTCTTGACTTAATAGATTGCCCATCAATTTATTTGCAGCGACAATTCCTCCTACAATACAAGCAGCACTGCTGCCCAACCCCCTAGCAAGAGGAATGTTATTATATTGTTTTATCCTTAACCCCTTTGGATATCTGTCTATTTTATCAAAGGTTTTTAACATACTCTGATAAATTAAGTTGTTTTTGTTCTTTTCTATTTTTTCTTGATCTCTACCCTCAACTTCTATCAGTAGTCCTTCTTCTATCTCCTCTACCTCTATTTCATTGTAAAGGGAAAGGGCAATGCCTAAACAATCAAATCCTGGTCCTACATTAGCAGTTGTAGCGGGGACTGTCACCTTAATCATTTTGCTCACTTCCTAGACAGTCATCAATAATAGCCTTGATCTCTTCTATCTTTACACCATATACCTTTAATTCTTTTTCTGGTGCCACTACAGAAGGATCTTTTAAACCATTCCCAGTTAGTACACATACTACCTTTTTACCTTTTTCAAAGTATCCTTTTTGGCTTAATTTAATCACCCCTGCGACACTGGCAGCAGAAGCAGGTTCTACAAATACCCCTTCTTTAGAAGCCAATAATTTTTGAGCCTGTAGGATTTCCTCGTCTGTTACCTTATCAATCATACCTTTGGACTCATCCCTTGCAGCTACTGCCTTATCCCAGCTAGCAGGATTTCCTATTCTAATAGCGGTGGCAACTGTCTCTGGTTCATCGAACACCCTATCTTCTACAATAGGTGCTGCTCCTTCTGCCTGAAAGCCTAGCATTACTGGCAGTTTTTCTATTTTTTTAGCTTCATAATAGTCCTTAAAGCCTGCCCAGTAAGCAGAAATATTACCAGCATTCCCTACAGGAATAGATAAGTAATCTACTTGACCCTCTAGTTGGTCACACACTTCATATGCCCCTGACCTTTGACCGATTAATCTATAAGGATTTACAGAGTTTACTAAAGTAACCTTTCCCTCCTCAGCTATTTCCCGCACCATCCTTAGTGCATCATCAAAGTTTCCCTCCACAGGGATAATTTCTGCTCCATATAATATTGCTTGAGCTAGCTTTCCCAGTGCAATTTTATTGTTAGGGATAAGTACAAAACACTTTAATCCAGCCTTAGCAGCATAGGCAGCTGCTGATGCAGAAGTATTACCCGTAGAAGCACAAATAATTGCCTTACTTCCCGCCTGCACCGCTTTTGTTACTGCCATGGTCATCCCTCTATCTTTAAAAGAACCAGTGGTGTTTAATCCTTCATACTTTAAGTATAGTTTTATGCCCCCCAACATTTTTTCAATGTTTTCTGCAGGGATCAGTGGCGTATTTCCTTCATTAAGGCTAACGACTGTCTCTCCTTCTTTTACTCCGAAATAATCTCCATACTTTGCAATAATTCCATTCCACATAATTATGCCCCCATTCTCTTTTTACCGTTTTCTACTCGGATTAGATTTGCTAATTCTACTACTTCCTCCATTGTCATAATTTCTTCAACAGCCTCCTGTACATCTGCTTCTTTTGTACAATGAGTGATAAATACAAGGGATACAGAAGGAACCCCCTCACCTTTTTGAAGCACTGAAGACAAACTAACATTATGCTTGCCAAATAAGCTGGCAATTGTTCCTAATACCCCTGGCTTATCTTTTACAATCAGTCTAACATAATATTCTGATTCTGTCTCGCCCATAGGCTTTATTGTTTTGTCTACAGAAGCAGTTTCTTCTATTTGAACTGGCGGTTGATCCTTCCCCTTAATTACAGCAATAATATCTCCTACTACCGCACTTCCAGTGGGTAAGTCTCCAGCCCCTCTACCATACAGCATTAAATCCCCTACAGCATTTCCCTTTACAAAAATTGCATTGAAGGAGTCATTCACTGAAGCTAGAGGGTGAGATTTCGAAATAAAGGTGGGATGTACTCTCATCTCTATGATACCTTCCTCCTCCTTGCCTATAGCAAGAAGTTTTATCACATAGCCTAATTCTCTAGCATAATCAATGTCAATAGACGTGATTTTAGAAATTCCTTCTCTGTATACTTCATCAAACTTCACAGTAGTACCAAAAGCTAAAGAAGATAATATAGTAAGTTTATGAGCAGCATCATAGCCCTCTACATCTGCTGTAGGATCTGCCTCTGCATAACCCATTTCTTGTGCTTCCTTTAATGCATCAGCAAAGTCCACTTTTTCTGCTGTCATTTTTGTTAAAATATAGTTTGTGGTACCATTGAGGATCCCCATCATCTTCTGAATTTTATTTCCTACTAGACTCTCTTTAAGGGTTTGAACAATAGGTATTCCACCAGCTACACTAGCTTCATAATAGAGATGTACCCCTTGGTCCTTAGCTAGTTTAATGATTTCCTCCCCATGGTTGGCTAAAAGAGCTTTATTAGCAGTAACAACGTGTTTCTTGCTCTTTAGTGCTTTTAATATGTAGTCTTTGGCTGGCTCAATGCCTCCCATGACTTCTACAATAATCTCAATTTCTTTATCCCCTATAATATCTTCATAATTGGAAGTAAGTAAATCTTTTGGAACAATATCTTTTCTTTTTTTAGCAGCATCTTTAACCAAAATCTTCGCTACCTCTATGTCATAACCACAATTTTTTATAATGTTATCTTTATTGGTCTGAAGAATTTCCCATACGCCTCCTCCTACGGTTCCAGCGCCCAACAAAGCTATTTTTATCTTTTTCATTCCTACATCCCTTCCCTTTCAATACTTAATTTTTATTCATAAACTTACTCTTTTGCTAATATCGTTACTTTATTTACACCCTCCATGCTTTCAAGGATCTGAATTAACTTATCTACTTGAATCATCATATTTTTTAGCTCTAGTGATATAGTTACATTGGCTACCCCATGTACGGGAATATTTTGATTAATCGTCAAGATACTGGCTTGAGCATCTGCAATCTCATTTAACACCTCTGAAAGCACCCCTGGCGAATGTTCTAAAATCAACGCCATTGTAATCATTCTACTTGTATTCATCTCATAAAGGGGAAAGATGGCATCCTTGTACTTATAATAGGCACTCCTACTCATGCCTACCTTCTCTACTGCCTCAAAAATAGTAGTAACTTTTCCCTTTTTCAGTAAATTTTTTACCTCCATGGTTTTTATAAAAACTTCTGGCAACACTTCTGCCTTTACGATATAATAGTTATTCCCATCAGATTCCATGTGGCTATCACTTCCTTTTGTTTGTATATGGTAAACAAATGTTTTCATATAATGAACATCTTACCATAAAGCGTCTTTACTTTCAACTACTTTTCCTAGAAAATTTTTATGTTTTCTTAGCAGACATACGCCTCTAATTTTAAAAAGATATGCCTATAGTTATCTCAGAAAAATCCTTCTGTAAAGTATTGTAAATTTTTGAAAAAGTGTGATATTATATAGAGTATTAGAACTTTTTAAGTATATTATTTTTACTAAAGAAGGAACAAAGGGGGTATAAGTTTAATGAGTCAAAAAAAAGAGCAATGGGGCAGTAGGTGGGGATTTATTGCAGCATCTATTGGAATGGCCATAGGAACTGGTAACATATGGAGATTTCCTAGAGTTGCTGCCGCCAACGGAGGAGGTCCCTTTATTATCGCTTGGACCATCGCATTATTTGTGTGGGCTATTCCTCTTTTAATGGGAGAAATGGTCATGGGTCGAAAAACCGGATTAGGTACTATTGGTGCCTTCCGAGATTTCGTAGGTCCTAAGTTCACTTGGATGGGGACCTGGATTGCTGTAGTGTGTTTGGGTATTATGTTTTATTATTCTGTTGTAATGGGCTGGTGTGTTAAATACTTTACTTTAGCCTTGTCTGGAAGCTTCGAACCAGGTATGACTACAGAAGCTACCGAGGCAATTTGGCAGGTCTTCACTACTACACCTTCCCAAACCATATTCTTTCATTTTATTTCCATGCTATTGGCTGGTTTTATCATTTATAAAGGTGTTACAAACGGTATAGAAAAAGCCAGCAAAATTATGATTCCTACATTATTTATACTACTTATTCTAGCGGTTGTAAGATCTTTAACCTTACCTGGGGCTGCTCAAGGGCTTGAATACTTATTTAGCCCTAAATTGGAGATGTTAGCTAATCCAGAAATCTGGTTACAAGCCTTTACACAAGCAGCTTGGTCAACAGGAGCAGGTTGGGGTTTTATTATCACCTATTCAGTTTATACAAGTGCCAAGGAAGATATTGCAGGAAACTGTATGATTATGGGTTTTGGGGACAACCTTGGTGCATTAATCGCGGGTATGACAGTACTTCCTGCCATTTATGCTTTATCTCCTACACAAGAATTTGCCAGTGAAGCATTAGCCTCTGGCAATACAGGCATTACCTTCATTTACTTAGCACAGTTATTTGCTCAGATGCCTGCTGGAAGATGGCTTGCAGCAATATTCTTTGGATCTATGGCAATCGCAGCTCTATCCTCCCTTCTACCGATGATTGAGGTAGGGGTAAGAAATCTTATGGATATGGGCTTCGAAAGAAAGAAATCTACTCTAATTATTGTAATCAGCGGATTTATATTGGGCGTTCCTTCTGCCTACAGCTTAAATTTCTTAGATAACCAAGACTGGGTTTGGGGAATCGGTTTATTGGTAAGTGGTTTATTCGTTGCTTTTGCCCTTATGAAGTACGGATTAGAAAAAGCTAGGAATACCATTATTAATACCCCATGGTCAGACTTCCAAGTTGGAAGCTGGTGGAGCACATGTATAAAACTATTCCCAGTATTTTTTACAATCATTACTGGATGGTGGTTATGGCAAGCCATTACTTGGTATCCTGATGACTGGTGGAATCCATTTGAAGTATTTAGTTTTGGCACCATTGTATTCCAATTTGCTATTCTCTTGGTATTTGCTTGGTTGACCAACAACTGGCTTGCAGGCAAAATTATAAAAGGCCAAGATATTACAAAACAAGTATCCTAATGTTGGTCTAAGGAGGAAAATATTATGTCTACTACATCTATCATTATGATGATTACGGTTTTAGGGTTTTATGGTTTAGGATTTGTTTTCTTGTTAGCTAAGGTTTTTCAGTCAAAGGCTAATAAATAAAAAAGTCTTCTTAACACGAATAAAAACACGGTAGCTTTGTTGTTACCGTGTTTTTTATATCCACATATTTTGTATTGAAACGAAGTTTTTATCCCCAGTACCCACAATATACTGTGTATATATTATAGGTAGCATCTATATACTCTATTTTTTTATCATTAGCGTTAATTTAAACCTTAATTTGTCATCCTGAGGGGAGCAAAGCGAAGTCGAAGGGTCTTAGTATTAGCAAAATCACAGTTTAAGAGAATTTTGGTAATAATTGTGTTAAGTTAACGCCTATGGTTTTTTTATTAAGCTATTCTTCTACTTTACTGCAATCGATATGATACTTGTCGATTTTTCTGTACAGTGTATTTCTTCCAATACCTAGCACCTCAGCCGCTAAACTAATATTGCCGCCTGTTTTCTCTAGTACCTTTTTAATATGCTTTTTTTCTATTTCCTCAAGTCTATCTTCTTGGGAGATACCAGTGGGCTTTTCTATTACTATTTTAGGAGAATCTCCTGTTTCCCATAGGTGATTTCCCTCTGCATTAATGATTTGTTCCACCATATTCTCTAATTCTCTGATGTTTCCTGGCCAAGGGAGATTTGTCATACTCTCTACTGTTTCTCTGGAAAGAGTTACTGTTTTTTTCCCTAGTTTTAGTGATTTAGTGGCCATAAAATAATCAATCAAGAGAGGAATATCCTCTTTTCTTTCTCTTAAGGAAGGTAGCTTTAAAGGAAGTACATTTAACCTATAATAAAGGTCTCTCCTAAAGTTGCCCTTCTCCACTTCTTGTCTTAAGTCTTTATTAGTGGCAGCTATAATACGAACATCTACTTCGATTTCCTTATTTCCTCCCACACGAAAAAGTTTACTTTCCTCTAACACCCTTAAAAGATTAGTTTGCATGTCTAAAGGCATTTCTCCTATTTCGTCCAAAAATAAAGTTCCTCCATCTGCCAACTCAAATTTCCCGGGGTGTCCTCCTCTTTTAGCTCCAGTAAAGGCTCCTTCCTCATATCCAAAAAGTTCTGATTCTATGAGGTTTCTTGGTAATGCTCCGCAGTTAATAGCTACAAAGCTTTCTTCGTGACGACTGCTATGATTATGAATAGATTGTGCAAAAACCTCTTTTCCTGTACCACTTTCCCCTGTAATCAATACTGTGGAGGGACTGTCAGATATTTTTTTTGCATATTCTATGATTTGCATAAATCGTTGACTTTGACCTATGATTTTATCAAAGGTGTAGTAAGCCTGTTGCCCTGTCATTTTGTTGGCTAATTTTCTAGCTTTTTTTATTTCTCGAATGACGCAGACAATGCCCTGTGGGGTACGATTGGGATCTACTATAGGGTAAGCACTTAATGTACAATGAATTTTTGCTTCTTTACCTTTCAAAAAAGCCTCTTCTTCCAAGTAAGTAATACGTCTCGCTACGCTATCCTGAATTCCCCTCCATCCCTCCACCAACTCTTCTACTTTTATACCTATCACTTCTTGATAAGTGTATCCTAACATCTCCATGGCAGTTTTATTAATGGTCTTCATAAAACCCTTAGGCCCTATGGTAAAAATTCCTATGGTGATGGAATCTATGATGGTTTCAATATATTTTTTTGTTACTTCCAGTTTTTTATTGGTTTCTCTTATCGTCAACATTTGCTCTATGGCATGGGCAGCTGCCACCACCATCCCTAGTGTGTGGGAGTGTACAAGATGGCTGTATCCAGTAAGATTTAGCGTTCCTATCATATCTCCTTTAGCATTCCTAATGGGAGCAGCGGAACAAGTCCATCGATGATAGGCTTTTATGAAATGCTCTTTTCCTGAAATTTGTACTGGGATGCCCTCCGCTAAAGCTGTTCCCATCGCATTGGTTCCTATATGTTCTTCATTCATAAAAGCCCCTGGTATCATTTCTAGGTTAAAAGCTTCCTCCAATACATCTTCATCACCTATAACATTTAAGATACATCCTTCATCATCTGTTAAAATTACAAAGAAATAGGAGCCCTTTACAAAGTTATACATCTGGTTCATAAAGGGTTCTGTAGTTACAATAAGATTACTATTGGCTTCAAGCCGCTTTTGCAGTTCATCCTCATTTAAAATTCTACTGCTGTAGATTCGATTGTCATCTATCCCAAACTTGATAGATCTTTGATGGGATCTTGTGATATAGTCTTTTGCACTCATAGGTAACCCTCCAGCTTAAAAACCGTTTTTTAAACTATTCAACTTCCTTATACAGATTCCTTCTTTTTATTTTTATGAAAACTACCATTTTTATTCTAAGTTGAAAATTTTTTTCCTCTTAAACAAAACAGCACAGAAAAAAACTCCAGAACCCAAGATATTCTGAAGTTTTTTTCTGCGCTATAAAAATCATCTTCTATATTATGTTTAAAAACTCCTATTGTTTTCTTCAATGTATAATGTAGGTAGGCTTCACCCTCCTCCTACTGGCGGGAAAAGAGATAAGGTATCGTTGTCCTGCAAAGCCGTCCCCAATTCCTGATGTCTTCCGTTAATCAATATAATTGCTACTTCCTCTTCAGGAATATTTAGATACTCTATCACATCTCTAGGAGTAGCCCCTTGTGCTAAATCCATCATCATCTCTTTTTCACGATTTTCTCTAAAAGTCGCAAACAATCTCACATTTACCTGCACCATCTTCACCTCCTATCTTTATTATACTATAATGTATTTTCCCTAGCAAAGAGGAGAGTTTAACAAGAATCCACTTCCCCATTGGAGCTTTATGCTCCCACCTTAGAGATTTTCAGTTTCTTCATAATATTTACTTTCTATGTCAAACTCTTATTCTCTTCCTGGGATTTTAAAACTAGCTGGATTTCCTTTATTTTTTCCATAAAAGCCCATAGCTATTCTATATGGACCAGGACATCCCGGTGGTAGAAAAGCTACTCTATCCCCTGGGTGAATGATATGGTCTAATGCTTCAACGAAGCCATTTACAAAAATAACCTCCACATCCTCCCAAGAAACCTCCATCATGTCAGCCAGTTCTGTACCTTTTATGGGTTTCTCTAGCTCCATAATCACAGGTATAGACCCATACTTCTTTCTAAGATGTGCATCCAGCTTTAAAAATCCTCTTACTTCAATGGTTTTTTTACCTTCTTCCGTCATATAAACATACCCCTCCCTTAATTACTGTGATTTCCTCTCATAAAGGTTCATCAATGAATTCTGTGAAACAAGGGTGTCAATATTTCCATAATTTTATTATATCACAAAATTTACTAACAAGCCCATGCTTAAAAATCATCCTGATAACCTTATGAATCGATAGAAATGTCATTTTCTAAACATCAATTAAAAGTGTGGGATTAAAAGATTAGAAAATTGAAGCCGGACCTAAGTCCGGCTTCAATTAATTTAATATATATCTTATAGAGATTTAATTAGCAGTTACAAGCGCCTTCATTTTCGAAAGCATAAACTTCATCGATTTCTTCTGGAGTAAAGTCCCAAACAGCATTGTGTGGAGGACATGGCTCATACTCGAAGAATTCAGGTAATCTGTCATGAGCGTTAGTGAAACCAGCTGCTTTGTTGAAAGCACGCTCAACTTTAAGAACAGATTCACCTAACTTATCTACATCTGTAGCAGTTAAGTTAATTCCGTATTGAGCATTGATCATGTCGATTAATGCTTGGTATCCACCAGGATTATCAGCAACACCGAAGTATACGAATAAACACATACCTGTACTATCAACAGAAGCTGTTCCGATCTGCATAGCACGAGAGTATTCGATTTGTCCATCTTTCTTAAGTGGATCGATGTCAGCACCTACTTTTAAGATGTTACCAGAAATACAGTAACCAGCAGTATGGTCAGCACCCATTGTACTTGTAGCATAAGTTAAACCAATACCCTTGATTGGACGTGGGTCGTAAGCAGGGATACCTTGATCTTTTACTACAGGAGTTCTAAATAGACCACAAACTTTACCTACAACAGCAGTACCACTACCTAAGATTCTTCCTAGTGGGGTAGGCTTACGGATTTCTTTGATAGCTTCTAATGCAGCTTTACCATCACCATAAGGAATTAATCCGCCTTCCATAGCAGTAGCTACAGCAACAGCAGTTTCGATACTATCAACACCGATATCATCCATTTCACGGTCACAGTAAGCGATATCATCTAAGCTTTGGATACCAGCATCTGCACCAAGACCCCAAATTGTTTCATATTCGAAACCACTTGTGATGTATTTACCATCTTTGTCTGGGTACCATTGAGAACATCTGATGATACAACCAGCATGACAACCATGAGAAACTTTACCGTCTCCACCACGCTCTGTGATTGTAGCGTTTAATGTTTCACCAGAAATATTGTCGTTGTAATCAATACGTCCAGCAGTAAAGTTCTTCGCTGGTAAACCACCTGCTTCGTTTAAGATGTTAACTAATACGTTAGTACCGTATGCAGCTAAACCTTGACCAGCAACTGGGTGATCTAACATAGCTTTAGCAAATATTTTTGAAGCTGCTTTGAACTTCTCTGGATCTGCTACAGGAACTCCAGGAGCACCATTGTCATCGATAACGATAGCTTTTACTTTCTTAGAACCTAATACCGCACCTAAACCACCACGGCCAGCACTACGGATGTTGCCTTCTGGATCTTTGAAAGAAATATTAGCAGAAGGTAGACGGTTTTCACCAGCTGGTCCAGCTAAACCAATACCAACTTTTGCACCATATTTTTCACTTAAGATTTTGATTGCTTCGTAGTTACCACAGCCACCAAGAATTTCAGCTGGAGCTTCTTCAATAGTAACACCATTCATATCAATTTTGATTACATAAAACTTGTCATCAGCAGGCATTCCTTCGATTGTAAAAGCCTTGATACCCATTTTAGCCATTTTTTGAGAGAAAGAACCACCAGCGTTACTTTCTTTAATTGTACCAGTTAATGGACTCTTAGCACCAACAGAAAGACGGCCAGAGTTAGGAGCACTAGTACCACTTAATAAACCAGGAGCAAAAATTAACTTGTTATTTTTTCCTAATGCATGGCAAGTAGGCTTTACTTCTGCTGCTACAAAATTAGAAGTAAGAGCACGTCCACCTAATCCTGCGTATTGAGCAGGTACTTCTTCAGTAGTAACCTTTAATGTTGTCATATCAACCCTGATAAACTTGTTCATTAAACTAACCCCCTTGAATAATTTATGTTGTTTTTCAAAATTTCGTTCAATTAAGTATAATGCAATTATTATGCCAATTGCTACGGAGAACTCTTTTCTTTTAAGGAAGATACTGAAATACAACGTTTTCTTATTATAAAATTCAGTATATTTTTTTATCCTTTAAATAAATGTTCTAAAACGAAACACAAAACCCTTTAAGGGTTGTACCATTTCGTTACAGTGTATCGTTTTGTTACAGTTTTTTTTACGAAAGACTTCCTAATTTGAAAATTATTCTTCTTTGATTAATATTCTATTTTTATGTGAAAATTCCTTTTTTTATCCGGTTCTAATATTTTACATTTATACCAACAACATTAAGTATTGTATTTAAATGGGAAATTCTAGCTAAAGGCAGTGATCTCGAAATTTTGGTCTAAAAACTACAGCTTTTATTCTTCTTTGCAAAAATATATAATAGGCTTATATATTTTTCATTAGCGTTAACTTAAACCATAATTTGTGATTCTTTCTTATCCCAAGATGCTTTGCTACCCTCAGGATGACATTTGGAGAGAATTTTGGTAATAACTGTGTTAGGTTAACACCTATGATATCTATTTTAAAGAGGAGGAAAAGCTATGAAGACTTTTAAAACTGCCTGTCCACTGGACTGCTTTGATGTCTGCTCTATTGAAGTGGATATGAAGGAAGGTAAACTAACAGCTGTAAGAGGTGATGCTGGAGATCCTATCACTAAGGGTTTCTTGTGTAAAAAAGGCAACAGTCTTTTGGAGAGACTAAACCATAGGACCCGTGTTACTACGCCTTTAAAAAAAGTAGAAGGACAGTGGATAACTATCAGTTGGGAGAAGGCCATTCAAGAAATTGGAGATGCACTTTTAGAAATAAAAACAACGCATGGTTCTGACTCCCTTATTCATTATAGCGAATCTGGCCATGGGGGACTTTTAAAAAATATAGATACTGCTTTTTTCAGTGGCTACGGAGGAGTAACAACACCTGAAGGTAGCCTCTGCTGGGGTGCCGGTATCGAGGCACAGCTTTTAGATTTTGGTGATGTTCTCGGCCATGATCCTCATGACCATCTTAACGCTGAAACGATTCTTGTGTGGGGGAGAAATCCCTCCTTTACCAATGTTCATCTTGTCCCTTTTCTAAAAGAGGCTCAAAAAAAAGGTGCCAAACTCGTTGTAATTGACCCTGTCAGAACAGCCACTGCTGCTTTAGCCGACTATTATTATCAAGTAAAGCCTGAGGCCGATGGTGATCTAGCACTGGCAATGGCAAAGATCATTCTTCAGGAAGGAAAATATGATACTGCCTTTGTAGAAACACATTGTATCGGATTTAGTGGTTTTAAGGAGTTTATTGATGGTTTGCAGCTATCACAGCTTATTAAAGCTACAGGTCTTACGGAAGAAGAGGTATATCAGCTTACTGCTGTTTATAGTCAGCAGAAACCCTCCTGTATCATTTTGGGCTATGGTTTGCAACGCTATAGACGAGGAGGCAACAATATTCGTTTTATTGATGCTCTAGGGGCATTGACAGGTAATCTCGGCCTGTCTGGCGGCGGTGTGAGCTATGCCAATAGATCTATTGCAAAATTTATTGATTGGGATTATATAAAAAATCACCCTCCTCTGTCTCCTACCTTTAAACGTCCTTTGTTTTCGAAGTATGTTTTAGAGGAAAAGAAGGATAAAATCCAGGGAATTTTTGTAACGAAAAGCAATGTTGTTCTACAGCTTCCCAATACGCAAAGGGCCATTGAAGCCTTTAAATCCATCCCTTTTAAAGTCGTTATAGATCATTTTATCACCGACACCGCTGCCCTTTCTGATTATATATTGCCCTGTACTGGCATTTACGAGGAAGAGGATTTTATGTTTTCCTCTATGTGGCATAGCTATTTTACCCACACAGAAAAGATTCTTCCTGCCCCTAAAAATACAAAGCATGAGTTTGAAATTTTTCATCTTTTAGCGGAATATATGGAGATGAAGGATTTTCTTAGGAATTACAGTGATCCACAGAGGTATCTGGAAAGAGGGCTAGCCCCTTTATTAGAAAAGCTAGACTGCAACCTTGAAGCTATCAAAGGTAAGAGATTAAAGCTAGAAGTTGGGGATATTCCTTGGCAAGATAAACAGTTTGCTACCCCTTCTAAAAGGTTTGAATTTATTTTACCACAGCAGGATGTTTTAGAGAAAAGCACCATAGATAAACCTCATTATCCACTACAATTCTTAACCTTACACCCTAAAGCTTCTCTGCACTCTCAGCATTTTATAGATATAGAAGAAAATAGACTTCCTGAAGCCTTCGTCAATAAATCCACCCTAGAAAAATGGCATTTAAAAGAAGGTCAAGAGGCAATGCTCATCTCTCCACAGGGGGAATTAAAGGTAAAAATCTTGATTGACGATGGTGTAGGTCATGATATCGTTATTTCTTACGAGGGTTGGTGGTTAAAAAACCAAGGGGTAAATTCTCTTACACCTGAAGGGGTTTCTGATATCGGAGATCAGGCGATTTATAATAATTGTCGATGTAAAATTGCAGCTATATAAGTTGTAGTAGATATGTTACATTCGCTACGCCACGGGGACACTGGCACATAAAAATAAACGTGCCAGATGAACCGTCAGACTGGGTGAGAATTGTCACCCTGAGCGTAGCGAATGGGTCTTAAACCTCTAAAATTCAAGATTCTTGACTACGTTCAGAATGACAAAAACACGAATAAGGTTAGTTTCTACACAGTCTGCCGTCCCCATGACTACGCTATTTCATACTAAGTTGTCATTAGTGTTAACTTAATCCATAATTTGTCATCCTGAGTGGAGCAAAGCGGAGTCGAAGGATCTTAGTGTTAGTAAAATTCTTGGCTACTCCAAGATCCTTCGCTACGCTCAGGATGACAGTTCAAGAGAATTCTGGTAATAATTGTACTAAGTTAACGCCTATGACTAAGTTGTAAAACCTAAAACCTCTCCTAAGCTTGTAAATAGGAGAGGTTTTTATACTTCCAAATAATTTTGAAGTTATTAGCATATTTTTCCTGGGTTTAATATGTTTTTAGGATCAAAGGTACTTTTAATGCCCTTCATTAAGATTAAGTGTTGGTCTCCTAAGGAGTCCTTTAAAAATCCTTTTTTAGCAAAACCAATACCATGCTCTCCTGAGACTTGGCCCCTTAGTTCTTTTGCTCTGTTGTACATACAATCCATTACATCCTGTAGGGTTTTTTTCCAGTCTTCTTCCGACAATGCATCCCTTAAAATATATACATGAAGATTACCATCTCCTGCATGTCCAAAGCTTCTAATCCTAATATTGAATTGATGCTGTAATTCATCTGTATACTTGATAAATTCTGCTACTTTATTTCTTGGAACCACCACATCACATTCGTCCATTTCTGTGGTGGATGATTTAATTGCTTCTAAGAAGGCCCCTCTAGCAGACCAAATAGCCTCTTGTCTTTCCTGCGTCTCTGAGATATACACATCTAAAGCTCCCTCTTCTAGACAAATATGTGCTACTGTTTCGTAGGCCTTTTCTACTTCTTCTTTGCTATTTCCATCAAAGGTCAACAATAGGTAGGCATCAGAAGAGCTGTCTGGAAATTGTTTGCCTAGAAATTCTTCCGCAGCGATAATTGTATCCCTTACCATAAACTCTATGGCAGTGGGAATGGCCTTTGATTTTATAACTTTAGGTACAGTTTCAATAGCAGTTTCTAAATTTTCAAAGGGAATTAATAAACTGAGGGTTTTTTTAGGCAATGGCAAAAGTTTTAAAATAGCTTTTGTTACGATGGCCAGAGTACCCTCTGAGCCGACAATCAAGTCTTTAAAGCTGTATCCAGAACTGTTTTTTACCACCTTGCCCCCTATTTCCATAACTTCTCCATTAGGCAGTACCACCTCTAAGCCCCTCACATAATCTCTAGTAACACCATATTTTACCGCCCTCATCCCCCCAGCGTTGGTATTGATATTTCCTGCAATGGTGGCACTTTTTTCTCCAGGATCTGGGGGATAGAAAAGATCCTGTTCCTCTACAAACTTACTTATCTCCATCAGTAGTACCCCTGGTTCTACTGTTAATGTTAAGTTTTCTTCGTCTAGTTCTAAAATTTTATTCATCTTGCTCATATTTATCATAATTCCTCCGTAAATGGCTACAGAGCTCCCTACTAACCCTGTACCCTGACCTCTAGGAGTAACTGGGATATTTTTTTCATAAGCGTATTTCATCACTTCTGAAACGATTTGTGTAGAGAGGGGTTCCACCAATACCTCTGGCATAGATTTAATTTCTGACAGCTCATCCCGTCCGAAATCTTCATTAATCTCTTCTCCAAAGAATACGCTATCTTCACCACAAATAGCTTTTAAAGCTTCTACATCTCTTTCATCTACTTTTTTGTAAGCCATCTTCCTACCTCCCTATACAATCTTTGTCTTTAGTTCTTCTATTTTTATGCTCCCTTTATCTATTTCCTCTATTAACTTAGGTATAATCTCATAAATATCTCCCACGATACCATAATGAGCTACTTTAAATATCGGTGCATTTTCATCTTGATTCATGGCAAAAATACACTCAGCATTACTCATACCTGCTACAAACTGTACTGATCCAGACACACCACAAGTGATTAAGAGTTTTGGTCTCACTGTTCTACCGCTTAACCCAATTTGCTTTTTAGCATCTCCCCATCCGGCTTCGATTAAAGGTCTGGTAGAAGCCACCTGTGCTCCTAGTTTTTCTGCTAATTTATAGATCATATCTAAATCTTTTTGAGACTTAATACCTCTGCCGGCTACTACGATGGTTTCTGCCTCTGAGAGGTCTTCTTCCTGTTCCTTCGGTTTCACATCTATTACTTTGATTTGAGATACTAGCTTTTCCTTAGCTATCGAACATTTTGTTATCTTTCCTAAAGCCTCCTGGTTAGGTTCTGCTGCTGTCATCACCTTATAGCGTACGGTAGCAAACTGTGGTCGATGATTTGGCGTAATTATTTTTGCCATAATATTTCCACCAAAGGCTGGTCTAATCTGAATTAAATCAGAGTTTTCTTTTACATCTAATATCGTGCAGTCAGCAGTCAACCCAGTTTTGAATCGAGCAGATATCCTTGGTGCTAGAGATCTCCCTACGGTAGTTGCTCCCACTAGTACAATAGAAGGCTTTTTATTATACACGAAGTCTTCAAATGCTGCAGTATAGGGCTCTATTTTAAAATGCTTCAAGGGTTCTTCGTCATAGACGAAAACCTCATCTACTCCATAATATAGCAGTTCTTGAGCCTTTTCATAAATATTATGTCCAATGAATACCGCATAAACTGGGTTATTTAACTTTGCCGCCAACTCCTTGGCTTTCCCTATCAGTTCCATAGTTACAGGATGGATTTCTC
Organism: Clostridium aceticum; assembly: GCF_001042715.1. NCBI lineage: Bacteria > Bacillati > Bacillota > Clostridia > Peptostreptococcales > Natronincolaceae > Andreesenella > Andreesenella acetica. Next base: position 3,969,488 of record NZ_CP009687.1, read on the forward strand.
CCTCTAGATGATCTACATATACAGCGATACCCCTCCAAAGCTTTTTATCTATCTCCGTAGTCTTTTCTTCCATCCATTGAAAAGCACCTTCATCTCCCTTGTCGATGCAAATTTTACACATTTTACAGGCGGCATTTATTTCTATCACACCATTGTTGTTTTCTATAGCATTAAAGGGACAGAGTTCCAAAGTTTCTTTGATATTTTTAATTTTGTTTTGGTTTATAATAATTCTCGCCATTTTTCTAAACCTCCCGGATCTTTATTAAATAAATTTTAAGGCTCTAAGTTTGTCAGAAATCCTCACTCCCAAATCCTCACCAGTTCCCCTCCATATTTCTTGATCTCTATTGGTATCCGGCGGAAAAATTTTTTCTACTTGTGTAGGAGAACCATTTAATCCATAACACTTTTCGTTCTTTTCTTCAAAATCCTTTAATCCATATACAGCAACTTCTTTATTTTTTGTGGCTAGTTTTTTCTTAAAGGAAGGCAGTCTAGGTTGGAATATTCCTTTTTCTACTGTAATCAAACAAGGCAGCTGTACTTCTACAGTTTCTACCGTAGTTGGCATATCGATTTCCACTAAGATGGATTTTGTATCGACTTGTAGTATCTTCTTTACATTGGTCACATGAGCCATACCCAAAATTTCCGCCATTTCTGGTCCTACCTGGGCAGTATCTCCGTCTGTTGTTTGCTTACCACAGATGATTAAATCGAAGGGACCTGCTTTTTTTACACCCTGTGCAAGGGTGTAGGAGGTTGCTAGTACATCTGCACCAGCAAACTTTTTATCTGAAAGCAAAATCCCATCATCTACACCCATCATAAAACATTCTCTAATCACTGCTTCCGATTGGGGAGGTCCCATTGTCATTACCTTTACTTCTCCACCGACTTCTTCTCTGATTTTAAGGGCAGCTTCTACAGCATATAGATCATAGGGATTCATCTTAGCCTCAATACCATCTCTCTTTAAAACCCCTGTCACTTCATCTACTTCCACTTTGGTAGTACCAGGAACTTGTTTAATACATACTAAAATATCCATATCATTTCTCCTTTGCTTTTTAATAATCTGTATTAAAGATAGATGTTGCTAATAGTAAGTTGAAAAGTCTTTTGAGGGATTACTTTTTTACCATGCTACATTAAATAACTGCATTAATAATGGCACAATCAGTACAGTAGTCAGACCTGCCACACCTATTGCTAAACCGCTCATGGCCCCTTGAGTTTCTCCTAGTTCCATAGCCTTTGTGGTTCCTACTGCATGGGAGGCGGTACCTATAGCAATCCCTACAGCTACTTCATCTTTTATTCTAAAAGCATTACATACCATTGGTCCAATTACTGCTCCGGAAATCCCTGCTATAGTGATGGCTCCCACTGTAATAGAAGGAATTCCTCCTATCTGTCTGGATATTTCTATCCCTATAGGGGTTGTTACTGACTTGGGGATTAAAGACGCAGCAATTGCTCCTTCTATATTGAAAATATTTGTAAGGATGATCATACTACTTACCGCAGCAACGCATCCAGCTGTGATTCCTATCAAGATTGCAGCCAAGTTAGCTTTTAAAAGTTCCCTCTGTCTATAAAGAGGTACTGCTAAAATCACTGTAGCTGGACCCAAAAAAAACATGATCAAATCTCCCCCCTTATTATAGTATTCTATATCAATGTTAAAAGTAGTTAAGACCGCCATGATACAGATAATACTAAGTAATAGAGGGTTAAAAAAGACTATTTTTGTTTTCTTGTAAATGAATACGCCTAGCTCAAAAAATAAAAGTGATAAAACAATACCAAAATAAGGGGTATCTAAAAAAGTCATCATGCTGTCTTCTTCTCCTTTACTGCTATTTTTTTTCTTATAAGTTGTATTGTCAAACCTGTAACACCCATAACAATGACGGTAGATAAAAGAATAACACTAACAATAGCTAGCCACTGTTCTTGGATAAGGTGTAAATTAGCAAGCAAACTAACACTTGTTGGTATAAAAAAGAAAGCCAGATGATCTAATAAAAATTTAGTAATTTTATCAATCATCTCTAGCTTCACAATTCCCGTTAAAAGCAATATCAACATGAAGATCATCCCTAGTACATTTGCTGGTATAGGGATACCTATTACTTTGTTTGCGAATTCTCCGGCTAAACAAACTATTAGAATAATACAAAGCTGTCTAAATATAGCCAAACAAATTCCTCCTTTATAAAAATCTTTAGGTATAGTGGTCTTACCAGTTATCAAGATATTATCACTGTTTTTAAAATATTTCAACTGTTATTTTATAGTTTACTCATAGACGTTAACCTACCACAGCTATTACCAAAATTCTCTGGAACTGTCATCCGAAGCATAGCGAAGGATCTTGGAATAACGAAGAATTTTGCTGATGCTAATGATCGTTTACTTTATCTGAAATTTTAGAACACCTATAGGCATTTTATAGGTGTTCTTTCTTCATTAACGTATCATAAATCAATTGTAAGTGCTTTGACATAGCTAAAGAAGCTGCCTTAGGGTTTCTATGCTTTATGGATAAATATATTTCTTCATGCTGTTGCATTAAAATATCTGCATTATCTTTATTATTTAATATTTTTCCTCTGGCTTCTTTAATAAAGGTATCCATGAGAGAAGATATAACATTTAATACATTCACAATTAAAAAATTCTTAGAAGCTTGAGCAATTTTATAGTGAAATTTTTTATCTAAAAGAACATTAATCTCTTCGTTTTCTGTATCTTGCAACTGTACTAGTAATTCCTCTAGTTCCTTTAACTCTTCCTCAGTAATCCTTGCAGCAGCCAAAGCTACTGTTTCAATTTCTAAGATACTTCTCAATTCTAAAATATCTTCTGGTTTCCCTTTATTCAACATAAAAACCACCGATAGTGGTTCAAATAAACAGTTATCAAAACTTGTTTTGATAAAGTTTCCTTCTCCTTGTCTTACCTCAGTTATTCCTATAATTTCCAAAGCCCTTAAAGCCTCTCTTACAGAAGCTCTACTTACTTTTAAAGATTCAGCTAAGTCTCTTTCTGAAGGTAATTTGTCTCCTTGTTTTAAGGTTCCATCTACAATCATATTTTGAATTTGCTCAATAATATGTTCATACACTTTTGTATTTTTTATAGGTTTAAACATAATCCTCCTCTTTCATCTTTACTTTGTTCATCTAAAGTTATATCTTAATCACAAGTGTCAACTTAATACAATCATTTGCAAAATCCTGTTAAACTGTCATCCTGAAGATAGCGAAGGATCTTGGAATAATGAAAAGATGACAAATTATGGTTTAGGTTAATGCTAGTGATATCTTAATAAAAGTTTCCTACAATTCCAAAGCATATTGATCTGCTTCACAGTACAGAATATTATAGAAGGGAGTGATATATTTTAATAACCATCTGCCTGTCGTTGATGATTAATTTGATTTTTCATTAAATAAGCTTCTTTTATTTCATCGAAGGTAAAACCTAATTTTATGCCTAGCGCTAAAAATCCTTCAAATAATTGAGTATAACCTTCTTCTGATAAAGATTGATAGAATTCAGTACTAAGCTTAAGGACTTCTTGAAATTGTTGTAAAAGATTATGATCATTATTGGTTCCTTGAAATTCTCTATTATGGAAATTTTTATCTAAGCCTATGCTTAATAAAAAGTGTAAACAATCTACAAATTCTTCTAAGACAACTGCCTTTGGAGAAGATGTTTTTGTGCTCCAAAACTTAAAACATCTTGTTTCATTAGCTAGCTCCCCAAGTTCTACCTCGAGGGCTAATACTTTAGCAGGTACTAAATCTTGATCATATAAATGATGATTTTTAAGTATAGTTTCATCTAACTGTTTTTGAATAGTAAATAACTGCTGCATATCCATAAGGAACTTCCTCCTTTTATCCCCTTAAGGTTTTGACAATATTGTAGCACATCTCCTTTGAAAAAACTATGAAAATCTCTATTAAGGTGTAATTTCTTTCTATTCCCTTTAAGTAAATTTTATTTCTATTCTTGACTTATATATTTATGTAATATATAGTATAAATATACATTCTTTAGGAGGTTGATTATTTTATGGATGATAAAAATAAAGCACTTTGGAGCGGACGTTTTGCTGAATCTCCAGCAGAAATTATGCAAAAGTATAGTCAGTCATTAGATGTTGATTGGCACTTATATAAAGAAGATCTACAGGGAAGTAAGGCTCATGGAAAGATGCTGCACCACATTGGAATTCTCTCTGAAGAAGAACTGCAACAAATTTTAACAGCTTTAGAAGAAATTCAAGAAGAAGTGGATCAAGGTACCCTGCAACCCAAGATTTCTTTAGAAGATGTACATATGAATCTAGAAGCAAGACTAATTGAAAAATTGGGTCCTTTAGGAGCAAAAATTCATACAGGTCGTTCACGAAATGACCAAGTAGCTACAGACTATAGATTATATATGAAGAAGGCTACTAATGATATTAAAGGAAAGGTGCTTTTATTTTTAGAAGCTTTACTACAACGGGCAGAAAAAGATATTGACGTTGTTATTCCTGGGTTTACACATCTTCAGCATGCTCAGCCTATTTCTTTGGGTCATTACTGGATGGCTTATTTCTGGAAGTTTACCCGCGATTTAAAAAGATTTCAAGCAGCTTATGATACAACCAATGTAAATCCTTTAGGTGCTGGAGCTTTAGCAGGGTCCACTTTGCCTTTAGACAGAGAGTTTACTAGAGAAGAACTAGGCTTTGAAGTAAATACTCAAAACAGTCTAGATACTGTATCTGATCGAGACTATCTTTTAGAGTTTCTATTTGCTGCCTCTACCCTTGTGCTGCATACCAGCGGATTAAGTGAGGACTTGATCATATGGAGCACTTCAGAGTTTGATTTTATCGAACTGCCAGATGCTTTCTGTACAGGCTCTAGTATGATGCCCAACAAGAAAAACCCTGATGCTTTAGAATTAACACGAGGTAAGACCAGCGGCGTGTTAAGCGGCTTGTATGATCTTATGATTAACATCAAAGGGCTTCCTTTAACTTATAACAGAGATCTACAAGAGGACAAGCGTCCAGTACTCCATGTCATACATACGGTTAATATGATTCTAGATGTGTTGACACCTTTAGTGGCAGGCATTACTCCCAAAGAAGAAAGTATCAAACCTCATTTAAATAAAGGCTTCTTACTAGCTACAGATGTAGCAGAATATTTAGTTTCAAAGAACGTTCCTTTTAGAGAGACCCATGAAATTGTGGGTAACTTGGTTCAGTATTGTATTAAACATCACAAGACCTTTGAGGACCTAACGATTGAGGAATGGCAAAATTATTGTGCCGCCTTTGAAAAAGATGTTTATGATATCTTATCTCCTCAACTGGCGGTAGACCGAAGAAAAACTTTTGGTGGTACTGCACGTAGTGAAGTAAATCGCCAAATCCAAGAAGGAAAAAACATCCTAGAGGTTTTTAACCTTTAGGTTCCTATCAACCTGCTGATCCTCCACAGCAGGTTTTTGCTATTTTAAAAAATTTATATGGTTTTTATAAATTTATGGTTATAACCCCGACACTTTGGTTATAAATAGTGTAGAAAAAGATTTATAGTTATAGTAAAAGGAGGAAAAATTTATGAAGAGCTTTGGAGAATTTTTACAATCAGGAGACTGGAAGGGCGAAAAACATGTACCTGTTATTCATGCCCCTGAAAGTGTTAAAGCTGGTGAGGCTTTTGAATTAAAAATCTCTGTTGGGGATGAAATTCCTCACCCCAATTCATTAGAACATTATATTGCATGGGGAAAGGTATATTTCTTTCAAGATGGAGGTAAATTCCCTGTAGAACTTGCAACCTTTAAATTTAATGCTCATGGAGAAGGTGGTAATTTTGCAGAACCAGTAGGTCTAACAAAAATAAAGTTAGATAAATCCGGTACGATTCATGCTATTACCTATTGTAATATCCATGGTGTATGGGAAAACAGCAAAAAAATAACTGTAGAATAATAGTTGTAGGACAATATAAAGGGTAGCTTTTTTCAAAAGCTACCCTTTATTGTATCTGTAGATATACACTTTTAAAGCTAGGATACATATCTATCATTTTTAGGTTTTCTATAACTTTATCTTTATGTCATTAGCGTTAACCTAAACCGTAATTTGTTATCTCCTCGTTATTACAAGATCCTTCGCTACCCTCAGGATGACAGTTTCATAGAATGTTGGAAATAATTGTATTAAGTTAACGTTTATGATCTTCATGTTTAACTTTAACCTAGCTTATTTAAAGTATTGGTGAAAATAATCGAGCGATAGATTCCTTAAACCGATGGTGCACAGGTCTTTTTCTATACTGTTGTAATATTACTTCTTTGCTTTGTTGTATGTCCTGATAAAAACTTTTCTTTAGTTTTTTATTAAGTTCTTCATCATAGATAAAAGCATTTACTTCAAAGTTTAACTGTAAACTGCGAATGTCCAAGTTTGCGGTCCCTATAGAAGAGAAGTTATCGTCTACAATAAAAATTTTGCTATGAACAAACCCTTTTTTATATTGGTAGATTTTTACCCCCGCTTCTAATAGTTCTAGAAAATGAGATTTGGAAGCCCAAAAAACTGTACGATGATCTGGTCTTCCTGGTAGCAATATTCTCACGTCCACCCCTCTAATGGCAGCAGTTTTTAAGGCCATTAAAATACTTTCGTCTGGTACCAAATAAGGCGTTGTTATAAATACCCTCTTATTAGCGGTAGTGATAGCAGCAAAATAAGCCTGATGTATGGACTCCCAGTAAGAGTCCGGGCCACTGGAGGTTACCTGAATCATTTGTTGTCCACAATTTCCTTGTGCAGGAAAATATACAGCATCCTCTATTTCCTCCTTACTGACAAAAAACCAATCTCTTAAAAAGATCACTTGTAATAAATAGACAGCTTCCCCCTCTATTTTTAAGTGGGTATCTCTCCAAAATCCCATTTTTTTATTTTTTCCCAGGTATTCGTCACCAATATTTAAACCTCCTACAAACCCAATCCTTCCGTCCACAACTAAAATTTTTCTATGGTTTCTATAGTTCAACCTGCTTCCAAAGAAAGGCAATGTTACTGGCAAAAAAGGTTTTAGTTTTACACCAGCATCCCGTAAGGGTCCTAGAAAGTTTTCTTTTAAATGCCAACAACCTACTGCATCGTAGATCACTCTTACCTCTAAGCCTTCCTCAGCTTTTTTGATTAATGCTCTTTGGAATCTCCTGCCTATATCACTATCCTTAATAATAAAGTACTCCATATGAATGTGATGTTTAGCATCCCTAATAGATTTTAACATTTCGCGAAAAGTTTGATAACCATTGATCAGTACAGTTGCCTCGTTGTTTACAGTAATAGGGGCTTCTGAATTGTTTAATAAAAGAGGTGCTACTTTGCCTCGGGTATCGGTGAAATTCTTTTTTAAAAATTCTCCGTATCCAGTAAAAGCGATCTGGTGATGAAGCAAACTATGGATTACTTTGTAGTCCTGCTTCCTTTTCTTGATAAAAGTCCTCTTCTTTCTGTGATTTTGACCTATATACAGATAGAAAAACATTCCTACTACTGGTAAAAATATTAATAGTAAAAGCCACGCCACAGTTCTAGAAGGATTTCTATTGTCTAGTATAATCAATATGCTTACTAGTATAGTTGTTATAGTAAATAATACAGCAAATATATTTAAAATATTCATTTCACTCTCTCCTATAGGTTTTATATATAGATATACACCTCTATATAAACCTTCCTATTCAAGATTTATAATTTATCTTAATATATAGATAAACAGCATCAGGACTTAATTTTGAACTTGCTTATCTATAATAACCTTCACATAGGCGTTAGCTTAATACAATTATTTCCGAAGTTCTCTCCAAATGTCATCCTGAGGGCAGTGAAGGATCTTGGAATAACGAAGAGATGACAAATTATGGTTTAATTTAACGTTAATGATCATGTTCATAGTTGCATATCCACAGGAGACTTATTCTAAAAGTAACCCCTCATGATGCCTTAGTAAAACCTTTATTGTCTTTTCTAATAGTTTTTCTCTGCCTATTGTAGGTAAAAAATCTGCACTTGGTAAAAGTTTTTTTTGTTTATCTTCTACCTTTTGTTTATCTTTACAATAAATTTCTATACTTCTTCTTAAAAGTCCTTCTAAAGTGTAAACATAAAAAGGATTAATATCATTATACTCTGCCAATGTTTCTACTAACCCAATAACAATATCAGCATAGCTACAGCCTTCTCCTAAATCCATCAGTAGTGCCCATTTAGGTATAATTTCCTCTAGTAGTAGTCTGTTGAGGGGTTTTATAGGAGATAGGTGATATAATTCTGCCAATAATTTTATCATTTTTTCTTCCCCGCTCATTAAAAACTTCAATGCTTTTTCTTCACAAAGACCGTTTTTAATATAATATTTCTTACCTTCTAATCCTTTTAGTACCCTTATCGTATCAAAGTAACCGAGCTTCATATTATATCGGGCTCTTTTTTTGGTAAAGTCCATGACGCCTCCTAAATCCCGATAAGGTTGTATATAAATAACTTCTAAGTCTTCTTTCTCTACCTTTTTAATCCTTCCTATGCTTAATAAACGTACCGCCACTATTTTTTTATACCCCTTATTATACAACATATCTATAGGAAGGTTATTATAAAAACTCCCATCTAAAAACTTTTTGCCATCCAATTTCTTTGACTTAAAAATCGGCAGATAAGAAGAAGCCATAAGGTAATCTACAATTTTTCCTGAAGGTATTTCCTCCTTATAAATTTCTAAAGGCTTAAAGTCTGTTAAAGATACAGTAACAAAGCCAAACTCCTTTGGAGACTGTATAATCTTCTCCTCTTTAATGGTATCTTTAATAAGATTTTCCAAGGGCCTTGCATCGAAGCCAAAACCTTTTACAAATTTTCGTATTTCCTCCAGAAAAATATGTATGCTTCTATTATTAATTTGAGCTCCTGACAGCATTTCATAAATTCGGTCATCTATATCCATCACCATATGCGGAGTAATATTGTACCATATATCATAAGCTATATCAAAATCCTCTTGAATCATCAATGCGCCATTTAGAGCCCCCACAGAGGTTCCTGTAATTCCCTGAAATTCCAAACCTAGTTGCCTAAAAGCTTGCCATGCACCTACTTGATAAGCACCTTTAGCTCCACCACCCTCTAGGGTCAATCCTAGCATTTCTTCCCCTCCTTTAGTTTATAAAAGTTTATCAATACTATATTTATCATCCTCAGATTCACTTAAGCAATAGTTTATAGGTTTAATAAAGCTATAAAAATAATCTTACCATAACATTTTATAGTGTTATATCTATTATACGCTAAACCTTGAATATGGAACCTTATATTCAAAAGTAAAATATCAAGATCATAGGCGTTAACTTAACACAATTATTGCCAAAATTCTCTCCAAATGTCATCCTGAGGGTAGCAAAGGATCTTGGAATAACGAAGGATGATAAATTATGGTTTAACTTAATGTTAGTGATATCAAGATAAAAAAACAAGGCGAAGTCCTAAACATAGGACTTCGCCTTTCATCATTCTATTTTATTATTATGCTAACTTTATATAGCTTTCATATCTTTCTTTTGCTTCTTCCTCAGCCTTTACAAATAACGCTTCTGCTACTTCTGGGAAGGCCTTTGTTAAGGAAGCATAACGTACTTCACTTAATAAGAAGTCTCTAAAGGAAGCTGCTGGTTCCTTAGAATCCATGATAAATGGATTTTTACCTTCTTTCTTTAATTCTGGGTTGAATCTATATAAATGCCAGTATCCAGATTCTACAGCTTTTTTCGCTTGTTCTTGTGTTTTACCCATACCAGCACCAATTCCGTGAGCGATACATGGTGAGTATGCAATGATGATAGATGGTCCTTTGTAAGCTTCTGCTTCTTTAACAGCCTTCATTAATTGGTTTTTATCAGCACCCATAGCTACTTGAGCAACATACACATAGCCATAGCTCATCGCCATCATACCTAAGTCTTTTTTCTTAGTTCTCTTACCAGCTGCTGCAAACTTTGCAATCGCTGCTGTTGGAGAAGCCTTAGAAGACTGACCACCAGTATTAGAATATACCTCTGTATCCATTACAAGGATGTTTACATCTTCACCAGATGCGATTACATGGTCTAATCCACCAAATCCGATGTCATAAGCCCAACCATCTCCACCAAAAATCCACTGAGATTGCTTGATTAAATAGTCTTTTCTAGCAATAATTTCTTTAATTACTGGATTTGAAGCTTCTGCCTCAAGTAATGGAAGAATTTTATAGGTTGCAGCCTTAGATGCTTTTCCTTCATCTTTACCATCAATCCATTCTTGGAAAGCAGCCTTTAACTCAGCATTGATATCTAGTGTTAAAGCTTCCTTCATTAGAGCTTCAATTTTTTCTCTAATTTGAGTTGTTCCTAACATCATACCATAACCAAATTCAGCAGTATCTTCAAATAAGGAGTTTGCCCAAGCTGGACCTTTACCTTCTTTGTTTGTACAGTATGGTACAGACGGCGCACTACCACCGTAGATAGAAGAACAACCAGTTGCATTGGCAATCATCATTCTGTCACCAAATAATTGAGTAATTAACTTAACATATGGTGTTTCACCACAACCAGTACAAGCTCCTGAGAACTCAAATAATGGTTGAGCAAATTGGCTGCCTTTTACAGTCTCTATATTTGTTAATGCAGATTTATCTGTAATCGTAGTTGCATATGCCCAGTTTTCGTTTTGTGCTGCAACTTGAACTTCAACCGGCTTCATTTCTAATGCCTTCTTCTTAGAAGGACAAATATCAGCACAGTTTCCACATCCTGTACAGTCTAGCGGAGCTACTTGTATACGATATTGTAATCCTTCAAACTCTTTACCGATTGTTTTTAATGTAGTAAATCCTTCAGGTGCGTTCTTTACTTCCTCTTCATTTAATAAGAAAGGTCTAATAGCAGCATGAGGACATACAAAAGAACATTGATTACATTGGATACAGTTTTCTGAAATCCACTCTGGGACATCTATAGCAATACCACGTTTTTCATAAGCACTGGTTCCTAATGGGAAGGTTCCATCTTCTGCGCCTGCAAATGCGCTTACAGGTAAATCATCTCCCGCTTGTGCATTCATTGGTCTTAAAATATTCTTAATGAAATCTGGCTCATCTACTGCAACTGCTGTTTCTTCTACTACACCACTCCAGCTTGCAGGTACATCTACTTTTACAAGAGCTTCTACACCACGGTCTACTGCTTTATGGTTCATTTCAACAATTTTTTCACCTTTTTTACCATAAGCACTGATAACCGCTTCTTTTAAGTGTTTAATTGCATCATCTACAGGAATAACTTCTGTCAGCTTAAAGAAGGCAGATTGCATAACCATGTTAATTCTTCCACCTAAACCAACTTCTGCAGCGATGGCTGTTCCGTTAAGGGTGTAGAAATTGATATCATTTTCAGCAATATATTTCTTCATGGTTGCTGGTAGTTTTTCCTCTAACTCTTCTGGTGTCCACATACAGTTTAATAGGAATGTACCGCCCTTTTTCAAACCTTTTAATAAATCGTATTGGTTCACGTAAGCTTGGTTATGACAAGCAATAAAATCTGCTTCATCAATTAAATAAGGTGACTTGATTGGTTTTTTACCAAAACGCAAGTGAGATATAGTAACCCCGCCGGATTTTTTAGAATCATAAGAGAAATATGCTTGTGCGTACATGTCAGTATTATCTCCGATGATTTTAATAGCTTCTTTATTTGCACCTACTGTACCGTCAGCACCTAACCCCCAGAACTTACATCTGATCGTTCCAGCTGGCGCTGTTGAAACCTTTTCTTTAATCTCTAAAGATGTATTGGTTACATCGTCTACAATACCTACTGTAAAGGCATTTTTAGGTTCTTCAGCCTTTAGGTTATCATATACAGCTAAAATTTGAGCTGGTACTGTATCTTTTGATCCAAGACCATATCTACCACCAATAATCATTGGGGCATTTTCTTTGTCAAAGAACATTGTTCTAATATCTTGGTATAATGGCTCTCCAAGACATCCTGGCTCCTTTGTTCTATCTAACACAACGATTCTCTTTACAGTTTTTGGAAGGATATCAAAGAAGTATTTCTCAGAGAAAGGTCTATATAGGTGTACTTTTACTACCCCTACCTTTTCTCCTTTTGCTAATAAGTAATCCACAGTTTCTTCAATTGTATCTGTTACAGAGCCCATAGCAATGATGATATTTTCTGCATCTTCTGCTCCATAATAATTAAATGGCTTGTAATCTCTTCCAGTAAGTGCTGAAATTTCTTTCATGTAATCAGCTACCATATCAGGAATAGCATCATAGTATTTATTAGCAGCTTCCTTTGCTTGGAAGAAAACATCAGGATTTTGTGCTGTTCCTCTAAGTACTGGATGCTCTGGGTTTAAAGCTCTATCTCTAAAGGCTTGAATAGCGTCCCAATCTACTAATTTAGCAAATTCGTCATATTCAATCACTTCAACTTTTTGCATTTCATGAGAAGTTCTAAAACCATCAAAGAAGTGTACAAAAGGTACTCTACCTTTGATAGCTGCTAAGTGAGCTACACCACCAAGATCCATAACTTCTTGAACACTACCAGATGCTAACATAGCACATCCTGTTTGTCTCGTAGACATAACATCAGAGTGATCTCCAAAGATAGAAAGTGCATGTCCAGCTAAAGCTCTAGCACTTACATGAAATACACCTGGAAGTAATTCCCCTGCAATTTTATACATGTTAGGGATCATCAATAGTAAACCTTGAGAAGCTGTAAAAGTAGTTGTTAAAGCCCCCGCCGCTAAGGAACCGTGTACAGCTCCCGCTGCTCCTGCTTCTGATTGCATTTCTACAACCTTTACAGTCTGCCCAAATATGTTTGTTTGTCCTTCAGAACTCCACTCATCAACATTTTCTGCCATGTTAGAAGAAGGAGTAATAGGATAAATGGCTGCTACATCAGTAAAAGCGTAAGAAACATACGCCGCTGCAGCGTTACCATCCATTGTTTTCATCTTTCTTGCCATGTGTGATAGCCTCCCTTATTTTAATTATAATGCAAAAGATATAGTCGTATAATGTATATTTTAGGATAATGTATCCTGTATACGATATAATTATATCTAAATACCTTGATGATTAACAGTAAAATTTTTTAGAAATCTTCAATTATTATTGCAGCAAATGCTTTTTTCTTGATATTTTAAAGGTTTCACAATAATAGTGGTGAAAATTTTTAAATATTTGAAAATGTAGTAATATTTATTCATCTTTCATTAACCAATTTTTTTCTTGCTCCTCTAAATAAATACATTTATAACTATACCATCCTTCCATGGCAGCCTCTAATGTCTAAGCCTGCCCTCCATGAATAAGTACTATGAATAAGATTCTAATTATAATATAATACTGTATTAAATATATTTTTCATAGGAGGTCTTATAAATGATTGTTGGTCATGAAAAAGATTTAGAAAACATCAAAGTTACACATCCCGAGGCAAAAAATGCCTTAATGAAGGTATTAGTATCCCCTAACGTTGGTTGGGAAAGTCATGTAATGCGTATATTTGAATTAGCAGAAGGCGGTCATACCCCTAGACATACTCATCCTTGGCCCCATATTAATTATGTCATTCGTGGGAAAGGAAGTTTACATCTTGATGGAAAAGATTATATCATTGAAGCCGGATCTTTCGCATATGTACCTTCTGAAGTAATTCATCAATTTAGAAATGTTGGCACTGAGAAGCTAGAATTTATGTGCATTGTTCCGACAAAAGGACATCAATAAGTTTGCTTGGTCTGTCCCTTTGATACATTATACATGAAATTGATTAAAGCCTCAACAAAAAAAAAGCAACTTTCCGACTTTTTTTGTCTTTTTTTTAACATAGGTTTATCTATGCCTCTACGCCAGTAATATACAACTATAAATTTTTATTACCAATCTTTCATCTCTATAATTTTTTAGGTGAATCTATCCATTTAAAGGCTGTTGATGCTGCCTTAACTATATCAATCCCTTTCTCCTTTGTATTGAAAGTACTTTCTAAAACTAAAAATTTTTGCACTTATCTTCAAAACCCTCTCAGTTGTTAGCGAGAGGGTTTTGTCCTTAGTATTGAATATTCAGTTTTTTACTTAATTTATCTAACATATCTACTGTCATAGAAGCTAAATCATATTTAGGGTTCCAACCCCATTGTTTTCTTGCTTCACTATCATCTAAAGAATTTGGCCAAGATTCAGCGATTTTCTGTATATCAGGGTTTACATTATAGTGCATTTCAAAATCTGGTACATGTTTTTTAATTTCTGCGGCTATTCCTTCGGGATCAAAGCTCATAGCCGTAATATTAAAGGCGTTTCTATGAATCAGTTTAGAAGGGTCTGCCTCCATTAGCTGTACAATGGCCTCCAAAGCATCTGGCATGTACATCATATCCATATAAGTACCTTTATCTAAAAAGCAGGAGTACTTTTTATTTTTAAGGGCCTCATAGTAAATATGAACTGCATAGTCGGTTGTTCCTCCCCCCGGCAGTGCTACGTTGGAAATAATTCCTGGAAAACGTACACCTCGTGTATCAAGATTGTATTTTTGATAATAATAGTCACAAAGAAGTTCTCCTGCTACCTTTGTCACACCATAAATCGTCGTAGGCCGCATCACCGTATCCTGTGGTGTCTGATCCTTAGGTGTAGAGGGACCAAATACAGCAATAGAACTAGGTACACACACAGCACATTGATTTTCTCTGGCAACTTCCAGTGTATTATAAAGCCCATTCATATTTATGTCCCATGCAATTGCTGGGTTTTGTTCCCCAGTAGCAGATAAAACTGCTGCCAAATGAAGAATTGTATCGACTTTGTGTTTCTTAACAGCATCAGCGATTTGTTGTGCATTTGTAACATCCACGATTTCAAAAGGCTCTGATGTAGCTATTGAGTCTTCTTTCTTACTTCTGCTACTAGATATAACATTGTTAGTACCATAGGTGTTTCTTAAATACATAACTAGTTCTGAGCCTATTTGTCCTAATGAGCCAGTTACTAATATTTTTTTCAATATTTCCACCTCTTTAAAATAAAGTCTATTTATATAAAAACACTATTCCATATATTTATTATTCTTTAAAAAGAGTTTTTTCAAACACCTATTCTTATTAATTTTATTGTTATTTTTATAAGAAATTTCCATGAACCTCTGCAATTGGACATAATGTATAATTTTTGATATGATAGCCTAGAATATAATAATAAAGGAGCGTTTTATTTTATGGATAATACAAAAGTTTTAGCGGTAGTAGGAAATCGTGAAATTACTGAAGGAGACGTACAAGCTATTATAAAAAGTCTTGATCCTCAGCGTGCTGTACAGTTTCACACAGAAGAAGGTAAACAACAGTTATTAGAGGAAATCATCGACCATGAGTTAATGTACCTAGATGCAATTGATAGCGGCTTAACGGAAGAAGAAGCTTATCAAAAAGAGTTGAAGAAAATTTCTGAAAACTTCTTAAAGCAATATGCTATCAATCGATTAATAAAAGATGCTAAAGTTGAGGATGAGGAATTACAAAATTATTACGAAGATCATAAAGACTATTTTAAGAGTCCTGCTACTGCTAAAGCTAGCCACATTTTAGTAGATAGTGAAGAAAAGGCAGAAGAAATCTTAAAAGAGATCAATGAAGGCCTTTCTTTCGAAGAAGCTGCATCTAAGTATTCAAGCTGTCCTTCTAAGGCCCAGGGGGGCAATTTAGGTGAATTCTCAAAAGGAAAAATGGTTCCTGAGTTTGAAGAGGCTGCTTTTAATATGGAAAAAGACGAGATAAGTAAACCTGTAAAAACTCAATTTGGTTATCATCTTATTAAGTTATTTGATCTTAAAAAAGAGGATATTAAGCCCCTTAATGAAGTAAAAGATCGATTAACCCAACAGCTATTAGGTCAAAAGCAACAGCAATTATATCTCCAAAAAGCTAATGAGCTAAGAGATAAATATACAGTAACAATGAAATAGGCAACTGAAAAATATGTTTTTGAATAATCAAAATTTTTCTTGACATTCTTTTTCTTTAGTGATAAATTAGATATCAGAAAATTTTATACTTTACTCTTATAAAGAGAGGTGGAGGGACTGGCCCTGTGAAACCCGGCAACCAGCACATAAGGTGCATGGTGCTAATTCCTGTAGGTAATGCTGTACCTACGAGATGAGAGGATAGGTAATCAAAATACTTATGCGCTTCTCCAATCTCTGGAGAAGCTTTTTTATTAGACTAAACTAGACCAAAAGGAGAGATTAATCATGAGCAAAAAACAACTTCGATTCGATACATTACAGGTTCACGCTGGACAAAGCCCAGATCCAACAACAGGTTCTCGTGCTGTTCCAATTTATCAAACTTCATCCTATGTATTCAACAATGCAGATCATGCAGCCAACTTATTTGCCCTTAAAGAGCCGGGAAACATTTATACAAGAATAATGAATCCTACTACTGACGTATTTGAACAAAGAATTGCAGCTCTTGAGGGTGGGGTAGGTGCCCTAGCTGTAGCTTCTGGCTCTGCTGCCATTACCTATGCTATCTTAAATATTGCTGAAGCAGGAGACGAAGTTGTTGCTGCCAGCACTTTATATGGCGGTACTTATAATTTGTTCGCAGCTACCCTACCTAAGCTAGGAATTAAAGTAATATTTGTAGATCCTGATGATCCTGAAAACTTTGCTAAAGCTATCAATGAAAAAACAAAGGCTGTTTATATAGAAAGTATAGGTAACCCAGGTATTAACTTAATAGATATCGAAGCTGTAGCACATATTGCTCATGAAAATGGCCTGCCCCTTATTGTTGATAACACCTTTGGTACACCTTATCTGGTTCGCCCTATAGAGTTTGGGGCAGATATTGTAGTACATTCTGCTACAAAATTTATTGGTGGTCATGGAAGCTCTATTGGAGGTGTCATCGTTGATGGCGGAAACTTCGATTGGGCAAAAAGCGGGCGTTTTCCTGGCCTAATAGAAGCTGATCCAACCTACCATGGCGTAAAATATGTAGAAGCCTGCGGTCCTTTAGCTTATATTATTAAGGCTAGAGTACAACTTCTAAGAGATACTGGAGCTTCTTTGAGTCCTTTTAATTCCTTCCTGTTTCTACAGGGACTAGAAACACTTTCTCTTCGTGTACAACGCCATGTAGAGAACACAAAGAAAATTGTAGCATTTTTAAGTAAACATCCTCTTGTAGCTTGGGTAAACTATCCTAGCGTAGAAGGAAATAAATATTATGAATTAGCACAAAAGTATCTCCCTAAAGGTGCAGGTTCTATCTTTACCTTTGGTATCAAAGGAGACGTAGAAGCTGGTAAAAAGTTTATCGATAGTTTAGAGCTTTTTTCTCTGCTGGCTAATGTAGCAGATGCAAAATCCCTTGTCATTCACCCTGCCAGCACTACCCATGCACAGTTATCGGAGGAAGACCAAAAGTGCGCTGGTGTTACGCCTGATATGATTCGACTATCTGTAGGGATAGAGGATGTTGAGGACTTAATTGAGGATCTAGACCAAGCTTTGCAAAAGGCTGTAAGTAGATAATATAAAGGAGGAAAAGATTTAAATGCCTGTTAAAATACCTGATCACCTGCCAGCTACGGAAATTTTAAATAAGGAAAATATCTTTGCCATGACAAAAAGTCGTGCCCTTACCCAAGATATTCGTGCCTTAAAAATTGGTATTTTAAATTTAATGCCAACAAAGATTACGACAGAAGTTCAAATTTTAAGGTTGCTGGGCAATTCCCCTTTGCAGGTTGACATTGTGCTTCTGCATCCTAAGAGTTATAGATCGAAACATACTCCAGAAAAGCACTTAACCTCTTTTTATAAGACCTTTGATGATATAAAGGAGGAGAAGTTTGACGGACTTATTATCACTGGTGCACCGGTAGAACACTTAGCCTTTGAAGAGGTAGCCTACTGGGAGGAACTCAAAGAAATTATGGCATGGCAGCTTCATAACGTAACCTCCACCCTCCATATATGCTGGGGGGCCCAAGCTGGTTTGTATTACCACTTTGGTGTTCCAAAGTATACTTTACCATCAAAAATGTTTGGTATATTTCCCCATACAGTGGCAAAAAGTAATGTGCCGCTTCTCAGGGGTTTTGATGATATCTTTGTAGCACCTCATTCTAGACATACTGAAGTAAGAAGGGAAGATATCGAAAAAGTTCCAGAGCTTGAAATTTTGTCAGAATCAGAGGAAAGTGGAATTTATATCGTAGCTACCAAAGATGGACGACAGGTTTTTGTAACAGGACACTCAGAATATGAACCACTAACTTTAAAAGCAGAATACGACCGAGATGTAACGGCTGGAAAAGAAATAGAAAAACCCAAAAACTACTTTCCTAATGACGATCCTACAAAACCACCTGTAGTGAATTGGAGAAGTCACGCCAATCTCTTATTCTCTAACTGGCTAAATTACTATGTTTACCAACAAACACCTTATAATATTAATGAAGTTTCAAAATAGAAGCTTTAACAAACGAATGTGCTTTGTTAGAATAATGAATCTCTACTGAGGCTTAAAAATTATCAAGGATAATCATGTACAAGAAAAGGAGAGAATAGATATAGTATATCTGTACTCTCCTTTTCTTTTCAAACTTATTACAAGTTTATTTAAAGTAATATTGGTGTTTTTATGTCATCCTGAGCATAGCGAAGGATCTTAACTTTTCTGGTCCTTTCCTAAGATCTCCGGTTCCCTCAAAGTGACAAATAGGTTGAATTTATTACCTAATTTTTATCAAACTTACTCTCAATTGATTTATTCTGAATCAATATCCAATATTTAGAATAGTTTAATTTTTTAGATAATTATATTGACAGCATCTATTGATGCTGTTATAATACTTATTAAATAATATTTAATTTTGTATTAAAAAAATTAATTAACTATTAAAATTTTAAGGGAAAAGGATGATATCCATGCTTTGTAAAAAAATAGAAAATCAAAAAGAAAAAAATACATTAACTACTTCTATAAAAACTAAAGAAAAGTTATCTTTAGTAGAAAAAGCCTCCAAAGATCCTAAACCTTTTACTACTGAAAATACTCTAGCCCACAATAACTGTACCTTAAACTTTTGGGGAGCAGGGCCTATGGATCGGGATCTTAAATTCTACTAAATTACCCTTTATCTGAACTTTTTCTTTTAGGGTTAAGACCCCTACCTCTAAGCGTTGGTGTAGGTGGGCTTTTCAGCTTGCTGAAACCAGTTGATTTTTAGCCTAATTCTACAGTATTATATTCCAGTTCAAAGGTGTTAATGAATAGAATTTTCTTCCTAAGGAGTTCTCCTCTGCCTATAAGTAATTTCAACACTTCGCTAACTTCTATTGAAGCCACTAATGCGGGAGTAAAGGAAGGGTTTCCCAATTCTTTTTCTACTCCCTTTATATCCTTTTTCGTATAGATTTTATCTAATGTCCTATCTCCTGGAAGAATTGTTGTTACTTGTCCATACCATCCAGCGATGGCTCCATGGACTAAAGGTATCCCAAATTTTTCTGCAGTCTCCTGTAAAACAAACCTAGTTTCTATATTGTCTAGTGCATCGATGATTACATCATGTCCCTGTAGGATTTCTTCGCTATTTTCCTTAGTCAGCCTGCCAACGATTGCATTTACATGTACATGTGGATTTACCAGTGCCATTCTTGACTTAGCTGTTTGAGATTTGCTCTTTCCTAAAGTTTCTTCATTGGATAGGATTTGTCGGTTCAGATTTGTTTCGTCAAAAACATCCCCATCTACCGCTGTTATGTAACCTATGCCTAGTCTTCCTAGCATTTCAATAATGTAGCCCCCAAGGCCCCCACACCCAATAACGCATACCTTATGATTTTTTAACTGCCGATTCTCCTCTTCAGACAGTGTTTTCATATTTCTTTCATATCTTTGCAGTGTCACAATACTCCCTCCCCTATATATCTTTATTTAGTTTTTATTATACTATATTTTATCTGGCGGTTGGCGAAATCTTTAGAATATTTTTTATAAACAACAGCCCCACCTTCGTATAATTTGTAGGTGAGGCCTCCTCGCTAAAAAACAGCTTATTTGAAGGGCTTGTACTGATTTACGGGAAGAATTCGTGCAATATATACACGGTCTATCATAACATTACCATGTTTCTTCCCACCAGGAGACCTTACATTGAAGTATTCTTGATTGTATTGAATACCTCTGGTAGAGTCTTGACTGGACCAGTATTTTAAGCCTATAATTTGATTACCCTCTCTAATCCACTCTAGAAATACAGCTGTATGTCCTGTATTATTCTCTCTGCTTATGTCAATAAAATCCCCCGCCGCAGCTTCTTCAAGGTTGCGTATTCGCTGACCTATTCCATATTTTTCTACAGCAACAGCTATATTGTTCTGGTGCTTAGGCCCTTGTGCTGCGTACCAAGTAAGAACAAAATCATATAACTCATCCCATGTCATACCATTGAAATGATCCGGAGAAATACCTAACTGCCTGTTCCTAGCCTGCATTGCCTTAAAAAAGACTTCAAAGGTAATCCCCGAACAGTGACTTGCCCTATTACCGCTAGGATGGGCCTTTAGCAGTACTTGATCTTGATAATGAAGTGTTGTAGTTACTCCATTATAATTAGCATAATCATTATTCAGTAGGTAAGGGTACCTCCCCCCACCCATGTTGTAGCCTTTGATTGCTTCTAAAACATATGGATTTAAATGTTGACTTAAATTTCTATCCATTGCTGGTGGTGCAGGTACTGTTTGTTCCTCCACCTGACTGACCTGTTCTGCTATTTCTTTCTGTTTTTCTATCTGTTCTTCTTTCTTTTCAGCTGCTTCTGCACTTTCCTTCTCGTCTTCGATTTTTATTTCTTCTCTAGATTCTTCAGATTCTTCTTCTTCCTGCACTCCCGCTATGCTATAGTCTGTTTCCTTTTCTTCCAGTAACAACTGTTTCTTCACTTTATTCTGTGCTGGTAGAGGATTGTGTGACTGAGTAGAAAAATCTTCTGTAAGATATGTACTATTATCTACTAGCACACTATTTTCTTCTACAAAGGGTTTATACATAGCAAAAACTACAATCGTCATCATACATAAAATAAGGGTTGTTATAAAGGCAAGTGTTTTTTTATGACGCATCTTCATCCTACTCCTTTTTTATACTGAGTTTATAGTAATCGCCTGTAAAACCATACTATTTCAGGTGAAATTACTCTTTACAACTTATTATACTAGACATGAAAATTACTAGATATAAGAAATATTTGTAAAAATACAATAAAAAAACCTGCTGATGTGATTCAGCAGATCTCTTATTCTTCATTTGTGGCATATTTCAGTTTTAAGGGTGCTTTACTACTTCTACCTTAGGAAGTTCTCTCATAGATAGAAGGTAAAGTTAGATTAAAGCTTAAAAGAGCTCTTTAGTGATACAATTCTATTAAATACCATCTTATTTTCTTTTGTATCCTTAGGGTCTACATTGAAGTAGCCATGTCGGAAAAATTGAAACTTATCTTGAGGCTTTGCCTCCTTCATATTAGGCTCTACAAAACCTTCTATAATTTCAAGGGAATTGGGGTTAATTTGATCTAGGAAACTTTTCTCTTCTTCCTGTTCTTCCTCTAAAATCAAAGGCTCGTATAAACGGAAATTTGCAGGCACTGCATTTTTAGCCTCTACCCAATGAATTGTTCCCTTTACTTTTCTTCCAGTAAAGCCACTGCCACTTTTTGTTTCAGGATCATAGGTACAGTGGAGTTCTACTACCTTACCATTTTCATCTTTGATGACTTCATTACATGTAATGAAATAGGCGTGCTTTAATCTCACCTCATTGCCAGGGAACAATCTAAAGTACTTTTTCGGTGGGTTTTCCATAAAATCTTCTTCTTCAATATAGATTTCTCTGGAGAAGGGAATTTGTCTGGCTCCCATAGCAGGATCATCTGGATTATTTTCTGCCTCCAACATTTCTACCTGATCCTCTGGATAGTTGGTGATTATCACTTTTAAAGGTTTTAATATGGCCATTGTTCTAGGTGCCTTTACGTTTAAGTCTTCTCGGATAAAATGTTCTAACATTTGAACATCAACAACACTATGACTTTTTGCGACACCTATTTCTCTACAGAATTTTCTTATAGCTTCTGGCGTGTAGCCTTTTCTTCTAAGACCAGCAATGGTAGGCATTCTTGGATCATCCCACCCATCTACAACCCCTTCGTCTACCAATTGTTTTAGTTTTCTCTTACTCATAACAGTATTGGTTAAGTTTAATCTCGCAAATTCAATCTGCTGTGGTTGGATTTCTGTTTCACATTCTTGAATCACCCAGTCATACAGTGGTCGATGGTCTTCAAATTCCATAGTACAAATGGAGTGGGTTACCCCTTCTATGGCATCCTCCAATGGATGAGCATAGTCATACATTGGATAAATACACCACTGATCTCCTGTATTATGATGGCTTGCGTGAAGGATCCGATAAAGCACTGGATCTCTCATATTTAGATTGGGGGAAGCCATATCAATTTTTGCTCTTAACACCTTTTCTCCATCACGAAACTCCCCTTTACGCATGCCCTCGAATAAATTTAAGTTTTCCTCTACAGAACGATTTCTATAGGGACTTTCTTTTCCTGCTTCTTTTAGGGTTCCACGATATTCTCTTATTTCCTCTGCTGATAAGTCGCAGACATAGGCTTTTCCTTTTTTAATTAACAAGACAGCTCTCTGATACATTTCTTCAAAGTAATCGGAGGCAAAGTAAAGGTTCTCCCATTGAAAACCCAGCCATGCTACATCTTCTTTAATAGACTCAACGTATTCCGTATCTTCTTTAGCCGGATTTGTATCATCAAAACGTAAATTTGTCTTACCCTTAAACTCATCTGCTAACTCAAAATTCAATACAATAGACTTGGCATGCCCTATATGTAAATATCCATTAGGCTCTGGTGGAAAACGAGTAATGATTTCTTTATGTTTCCCTACTTGCAAATCCTGGTGAACAATATTTTTTATAAAGTTTGAACTGGTAGGTTTGTTTTCCATTTTGTTCCCCTTCCTTTTCTATTTTGTTATCTATTATCCTCTATATTGAAATAAATATATCACATATTTTGATTTTTTTCCATGTATCCTACAGATATTTTACTATAAAAGCCCATAGAATGTATTTTTTTTAAAGAAAGGAACAAAATATCTGTAGAAAATTCCTGTTAAAAAGTATTTTGCTTACATTGTAGGGGATTTTCTTTGCAGCATTATAAACCTATCTTAGGAGGAATACAATGAAAAAAGATTTTTTAAACATTACTCCCCAATCCTACTGGCTTGCCTCCACAGACAAAACAGATTATCCTACGCTACAGGAAGATTTAAAGGTAGATGTTGCCATCATAGGTGGTGGCATGACAGGCATTACTACTGCCCTGCTATTAAAAAAAGAGGGGCTCAAGGTGGCTATTATAGAGGCGGATGGTATTTTACAAGGTACTACTGGCCACACTACTGCCAAAATTACTTCTCAACATGGTCTTATCTACGATAAAATGAAAGGTCAGGTGGGAGAAGAGCTTGCTAGACAGTACGCTGCTGCAAACGAATCCGCTATCCATCTAATTGCTGACTTAGTCAAAGAAAAAGATATTGATTGTGATTTTTCCTGGCAGCCCGCCTTTGTCTATACACAATCAGATGCTTATGTAAAAAAAATTCAAAATGAAGTAGAAACTGCTGCCTCCTTAGGTATTAAAGCGACTTATACAGAGGACTTACCTCTACCCTTTCCTATTAAAGCAGCTGTACGCTTCGAAGGACAAGCTCAGTTTCACCCCAGAAAATACTTATTAGCCCTTGCCAAAGAAATACCTGGTGATGGAAGCTATATCTACGAAAACACAAAGGCAGTTGATATTGAAGAAAGAAATCCTGCTATTGTTACTACAGATAAGGGGCATAGAATATTTGCTTTTAATGTTATCATTGCATCCCATTACCCCTTCTATGATAAGCCCGGATTTTATTTTTCAAGACTTTATCCAGAGCGGTCTTATGTACTGGGGCTACAGGTCAAAGAAAAGTTCCCCGGCGGCATGTTTATCAGTGCTGAAGAGCCCACCCGTTCTTTGCGCTCTCAGGTTTTTGAAGACAAAGAACTGATCCTTCTCAGCGGTGAACACCATAAAACAGGTCATGGCAGGAGTACTCTTTCCCACTATAAAAATTTAGAGGAATTTGCTAATAAGAATTTTGAAGTGGAAGATATTCTCTTTAGATGGTCCACGCAGGATTACTCCACGCCAGATGGACTTCCCTATATAGGGCAACTGACATCAAGTCTTTCCAACATCTATGTAGCCACAGGCTTTCAAAAGTGGGGCATGACCAATAGCACTGTATCTGCTATGCTTTTGAAAGACCTTATCGTAAAGAGAGACAGTCCTTGGGCATCAGTATATCATCCATCTCGCTTTACCCCTGCTGCGTCAGCCTCTAATTTCATTGTAGAAAATATAGATGTAGCAATAAATTTTGTTTCTGGTAAAATCTTACCTGCTGCAGCAGATCAAAACCTTCAGCCAAACGAAGCTAAGGTTTTAGAAATAGAGGGAAAGAAAGTAGGAGCCTATCGAGATGAAAAGGGAGAACTACACTTAGTAGATACTACATGCACTCATATGTACTGCGAAGTGAAGTGGAATGATGCCGAAAAAACCTGGGATTGTCCCTGTCACGGTTCTAGATTCTCCTGTGAAGGGGATATCGTTGAAGGCCCTGCATTGAAGCCATTGACAAAATATAAATAATAGATCAATATCATAGGCGTTAACTTAGTACAATTATTACCAAAATTCTCTTGAACTGTCATCCTGAGCGTAGCAAAGGATCTTGGAGTAGCCAAGAATTTTACTAACACTAAGATCCTTCGACTCCGCTTTGCTCCACTCAGGATGACAAATTATGGCTTAAGTTAACGCTAATGAGATCAATATAAGAAATTGTGGTTTAAGTTAACGCTAATGAAACATCAGACTGCGTGACAATCACCCTGAGGGGGAGCGTATGGGTCCACTCCCTTCAGAGCTCCCACCCTTTGACCTCACCACAATAAACGAAAGTGTCATTCTGAGCACAGCGAAGAATCTTAAGATCCTTCGCTGGTTATCTGCCTCAGGAGGACAAAAACAATACTCTCATAACAATGACACACCACGAATAAAGTTAGTTTTTGCGCAGTCTGATGTCTTTACTTTAACTTATTTTTAAGAATCCGAACTAAAGTGTAAGGATCTTCTGCTGTCATCATAGAAGACATCACTGCAATCCCCTTAGCACCTGCTGCAACAGCCTGTTGAGCGTTTTCTGGTGTAATACCTCCTAAGGCAACAATGGGTATATTAATCTTCTTTTTCATTTCTTCAATCATCTTCAAGCCTCTGGGTTTCATCCCTTTTTTGCAGTCAGTTTCAAAAATATGTCCTGCTAACAAGTAATGAGCCCCTCGTCTTTGGACTAAGACACCTTCCTCTACACTATGGACGGACACCCCCAAAAGCCCTTCAAAAGAAGGTTTTGCTTCCATAAATTCCTGAAATCCTGTGTGATATCCTTCTGCTTTTATCTCTCTAGCTATCTCTATATTACGATTAATAATAAGGGCAGTAGCAGTACCCTCAATAATTTTTTTCATCTCTTTGGCCAATGGCAACAACTCTTCGCAGGATAAATCCTTCTCTCTTAAAATAATGGCATCTATCCCTCCTCGTGTCGCCTCTTTAACAACACTTAATAGATTCCTTGAGGTAGCTAGTTTTCTATTGGTGATGAAATAAAGCATTTATTCATCCTCTCTCAAGATATTTAGATTTTTTCCCTCCATAATTTTGTTCATATTTCTCATAGAGCACATTTTACCGCACATTGTACAACTATCTTCGTGTTCTGGCATAGATTCTTGTCTATATCTTCGTGCCTTTTCAGGATCTATTGCCAATTCAAACATTCTCTCCCAGTTTAACTGTTGTCTTGCAGTACTCATTTGGTAATCCCACTCTCTAGCACCTTTAATATTTTTTGCTATATCTCCTGCATGGGCAGCAATTTTAGAGGCAATAATACCTTCCTTCATATCCTCAAGATTAGGAAGTCTTAAATGCTCTGCCGGAGTAACGTAGCATAAAAAGTCCGCTCCATGGCTAGCTGCAATGGCTCCTCCAATGGCACTGGTAATATGGTCATATCCTGGTGCTACATCTGTAACAATTGGACCTAATACATAGAAAGGTGCACCGTGACAAAGCTTTTTTTCAAGGGTCATGTTGGCGGCAATTTCATTAATAGCCATATGTCCAGGCCCTTCAATAATTACCTGTACATTTCTTTCCCAAGCCCTCAAGGTTAGTTCACCTAAAATCATCAGCTCCTTTATTTGGCTGGCGTCAGTGGCATCATGAATACTGCCGGGTCTGCAGGCATCTCCAAGGCTTAAAGTTAAATCATATTTTTCACAGATATCCAATAACTCGTCATAATGCTCAAAGAAAGGGTTTTCCTTCTGATTCAGTTCCATCCATGCATACATTAAAGAACCGCCTCTAGAGACAATATTCGTAAGCCTTTTATTTCTTTTAAAAACCTCTGCTGTCTCCTTGTTGATCCCCGCATGGATGGTAACAAAGTCCACTCCATCTTCAGCATGTTTCTGTACTACCTGTAAAAATTCCTCTGAAGTAATCTCGCTTAATTCTTTGTCATAAAAACCTAAGGCATCATAAACAGGTACTGTTCCAATCATAGCTGGTGACATTTCTATAAGTCTTTTTCTAAACTCTTCAGTTTTTCCAAAGGAGCTTAAGTCCATAATAGCCTCCGCCTTCATGTCCAGTGCCGTTTGTACCTTTTCTAGTTCCACTTCAATATTAGGACAATCCTTAGATACCCCTAAATTAACATTGATCTTGGTTCTTAAACCTTCTCCCACGCCTTCAGGGTCTAAAGATGTATGATTTTTATTGGCAGGAATAACCACCTTTCCCTGTGCCACAAGTTCTCTTAAAGTTTCTACCACCATTCCTTCTTTCGCAGCAACAATTTCCATTTGTTTCGTGATGATTCCTTTTTTTGCAGCGTCCATTTGTGTTGTATAAATCATTTTTATTCATCTCCCTCAAAGTAAATTTTTTATATATGCATCCAGTTTTTGTAAATGGGTTGATATCCTTTTTGTAAAATTGCTGTTTTGACCTCTTCTACGCTTCTTGTATCGTTGATCTCGAATTGGCTATCTCCTTTGGAAGCATTACTGTGGCCTCCTACCTCTGTAGAAACCCCGGCAGACATTTTGGTAATCCCTAGTGGAATCAAATGATCACGAAGTTCTTTGCTCTCTCTAGTAGATATAGTAATACCTACA
Organism: Clostridium aceticum; assembly: GCF_001042715.1. Taxonomy (NCBI): domain Bacteria; kingdom Bacillati; phylum Bacillota; class Clostridia; order Peptostreptococcales; family Natronincolaceae; genus Andreesenella; species Andreesenella acetica. The sequence goes on from NZ_CP009687.1 coordinate 3,997,091, forward strand.
TAGGGTAAAAAGATTTTTAATGCCAACATAATTTGTACTAAATCTCTATCTCTTACTACAGAAATGTCTTCAAAGGAGCCTTCATGAGGTCTGATACGAGGTACTGATACACTTACCTCTACATCGGTATATGTATTTTGAAGATAGCCGCCATGAATCCCTGTAAAGAAAGCTTCTTTTCTCCAATGGTTCAAACCCAGCAATGCTCCGATGTTAACACTCCGTATTTTTGCTCTACACGCCCGCTCTGGAGCTTCTATTCTAAAAGAATAATTTTTCTTAGGGCCTGATAAATGAACACGATCGTAGACCTCTTTGTCATAAGCTTCTTGATAGATGGTTAAACCGTCTACCCCCGCCTCAATAACTTCTCTATATTCTTCTTCTGTTAAGGGGTACACTTCTATAGAAATAGAATCAAAGTATTTTTTCAGTACTTTGACAGCTTCAACGATATAAGAAACTGGCGTCTCTTTTTTGGATTCCCCTGTCAAAACTAGGATGTGCTTTAAGCCAGTGGCAGCAATATTTTTAGCTTCTTCCTCGATCTGTTCTAGGGTGAGTTTTCCTCTTCTAATATCATTATCTATGTTGTAGCTACAGTAACTGCATCGATTTACACAGTAGTTGCCTAAATAAATAGGGGTATACAATAATATAGATTTTCCGAAGTGTTGTAGGGATAACTGATGCGCCCTTTGGGCCATTTCTTCTAAGCAATCTGAAGCAGCTGGAGATAATAGTGCTAAAAATTCATAATCACTAATCCTATTCTTATGGATAATATTATATACATTCTCTTTTGTAACCTGCTGAAAAAAACTATCGAAATCAAAATCTATGTACTGGTTGCAGTAGGTTTCAAAACTCATGATCGATCACCTTCACTTAAAAAACCTGTAAGGGGTGAAGAGGCTTGGGCCCACCTTTTTTCTGGTGCCATCTTAGAAAGATAAGCAAGTCTTCCTGCCTTCACAGCTAAAGAAAAGGCCTCTGCCATTCTTATCGGATCATCTGATGTAGCAATAGCAGTATTCACTAAAACTGCTTCAGCCCCCATCTCCATAGCTTCTGCCGCCTCTGAGGGCTTGCCGATTCCTGCATCCACAACAATAGGCAAAGGGATTTCCTCTATTAAGATTTCTATTAACTCCTTTGTACGAATTCCACGGTTTGTTCCAATAGGAGAGCCTAAAGGCATCACAGCTGCCGCCCCTGCTTCTACCATTCTTTTTGCTGCCATCAAATCAGGACTCATATAGGGTAGGACAATAAATCCTTCCTTCGCTAGAATTTCTGTGGCTTTGATGGTTTCTTGATTATCTGGTAATAAATATTTGTTGTCGGAAATTACCTCAATCTTGATCCAGTTACCACATCCCATTGCCCTAGCTAATCTCGCTATTCTAACTGCTTCCTCTGCATTCCTAGCTCCTGAAGTGTTGGGCAAGAGAATACAGTTTTGGGGAATATACTCAAGAATATTTTCTTCTCCCCCCTCAAGATCTACTCTTCTCAGTGCCATCGTTACTACTTGGGTACCACAGCCTTTGATCACCTCTGGCATAATTTTGTTATTTGAAAACTTGCCAGTACCAATAAAAAGCCTATTCTCTAAAGAGACCCCTCCAATTGTTAATGCATCCATTTTATCATCTCCTCATTAAACTTCTCTTTCTTCTAAAATCAATCTTAAAACCATATTTGCTTGATGATTGGCTGCTATTGCTACCCTTGGTGCCATCAACCCACAACCTGGCTTTGCTTCTGAAACTTCGTCCCCCACTAAGTAAAGGTTATGCATCACTTTTTTTGTTTGAACTGTATTACTGGAAAAATATCCTGCCATACCAGAGGCAGCTACAATAGGTGTTTGGGGAAGTTTTTCTAATACTGTGTTTACTAACTCTGCTTTACACAAAGGATTGTCAAAGGCCTCCGCAATAATGTCCACCCCTGCAAAACAGTCTTGGATATTTCCTGCATCAAGATAAAGGTTCTTTATCTCCACATTTACAAAAGGATTGATAAGAGAGATGATCTCCTTTATCGCCTCTGTTTTCGGCATCCCTATATGGCTTACAAAGTACTGCTGCCTGTTTAAATTGCTAGGCTCCACCACATCAAAGTCTATCAATACTAGCTTTCCTATACCTACTCTTGCTAAAGAAATGGCTATATTTGAGCCCAAGCCCCCTAGCCCTGCAATACCTACAGCAGCCTTTTTCACTTTTTCATGTACGCCTGGGGTGTGTCTAGCCACCAAGAGGGCTTCCAACTCCTCATGACTGGGGATCTCACCTTTTTTAATAAAACTCACACTGTCCCCTTCCTTTAACAACATATCTTCTTTAATGATGAAACCATTAAGAATAACAACATCCGCATCTTCTTTTACCTGATCTTTTAGTTTAAAAGCTGTCAAGTCCTCTTCTATATATACTGGCTCCTCGTTTAAAAGAATCTTCATTTTTATCCGCCTCCAACAAAGCTTACAATTTCTACTTGATCTCCTGCATTTAAAATGGTTTCAACATACTGTTCCTTTGCAACAATTTCATAATTGACTTCTACCACAACTCTATCTTTATGTAAGTTAAGTTTTTCTAGCAGTTCTATAATTGTGAGACCTCCTGGCAAATTCATTTCCTTACCATTGATAATCATTTCTTTCCCTCCTTAAAAATAATATACATAGGCGTTGGCTTAACACAGTTATTACCAAAATTCTCTTGAACTGTCATCCTGAGCGTAGCGAAGGATCTTGGAGTAGCCAAGAATTTTACTAACACTAAGATCCTTCGACTCCACTTTGCTTCCCTCAGGATGACAAATTAGGAAGCAGCCTGCATGAGAATTGTCATTCCGAGGATAGCGAATGGGTCTTAGATGTATTTCCAAAGAAAAAGGAAGCTTCCCCAATAGAGAAGCTTCCTTTAGATAAAAAGTTTAAGATATCTAAATATCTAAACCATTTCATGTCTTCGTTAAAGTTGCTTTCCTACGGTAGTATTAGCTACATCAGGTTCAAGGGTTAGGATTTTTCCTTCTCAGCCCAAAGGCACCCCTAGCGAAATTATTTAATTAATAGTTTCATTATAGGATAGTATTCTTTCTTTGTAAAGATGGTAAAAAATTCTTTTAAAGACATCTTAACATTTTTTTCTAAAGTTTTTATTGCTTTTTAGTAACAACTCATGTTAAAATGATGATTATTAATTTTATGAATATTGTTGAAGTCGAATGAAGATAGCGGAATATTTTTCTATAGACCGTTATTGGACGAGCCTCTGGAGAGACTCTAATGAGCACCGAAGGGGAAAGCCTTTTAAAGGTGAAACTCTCAGGTAAAAGGACAGGGGATTTTAAGTGTTAGAAAAGGAACCATTGTTTGTGCTATTCCCATAGCCCTATAATGGCGTTTTCTTGCATTTAAAATCCTTGTTGCCAGAGACTAGATAATTTTATTTGGTCTTTTGTCTTTTTTTGTAGCAAAAAATTTACTATTTTTATAAAGGAGTGATGAATAAAATGAAAGCATTTATTAGTGTAGTAGGTGAAGATAAAATTGGTATCATTCATGGCGTAACCTCTGTATTGAAAAAAAGCAGTGTGAATGTTTTAGACATCAATCAAACACTGCTTCAAAATAATTTTGCCATGGTAATGTTGGTGGACCTTGAAAAAATGACCATCGATTTTAAACAGCTTAAAGACGACTTAGCTGATGCTGGCAAAGAAATAGGTGTTGCTATCAAAATCCAGCATGAAGATATCTTCAATACCATGCATAATATCTAAAAAAAGTTAGGGGTTGAACTGAATGATTAATTTTCATAACATCATGGAAACCATCAAAATGATTGAAAAGGAAAAGTTAGATATAAGAACGATTACTATGGGAATTTCTCTTTTAGATTGTTGTGATACTTCAGGCGAACAAGCTAGAAAAAAAATCTATGATAAAATTACAAGATATGCAGAAAATCTGGTAAAAGTAGGAGAAGAAATCGAAACAGAATATGGTATTCCTATCATCAATAAAAGAATTTCCGTTACGCCTATGGCCCTTATAGCTCAAGCCAGTGAAGACAAAAGCTATGTAGCCTTTGCAGAAGTATTAGATCGAGCAGCGGCTACTGTAGGTGTTAATTTTATAGGAGGCTTCTCAGCCCTCGTTCAAAAAGGCTACTCACGGGGAGATAAGATCCTTATCGAGTCTATCCCTGAAGCTTTGGCAGTAACAGAAAAAGTATGTTCTTCCATCAATGTCGGCTGTACAAAAACAGGAATCAACATGGATGCGGTGAAGGATATGGGCAGAATTATAAAGCAAGCTGCTTATCTAACAAAAGAAAGGGACAGTATCGGTTGTGCTAAATTAGTGGTCTTCGCTAATGCGGTAGAGGATAATCCTTTTATGGCAGGGGCTTTCCATGGTGTAGGAGAAGGGGAGTGCGTTGTCAGTGTTGGTATCAGCGGTCCAGGAGTTGTAAAATGTGCTCTAGAGACTGTAAAAGGACAAAGCTTTGATGTTATGGCAGAAACCATCAAAAAAACCGCCTTTAAAATTACAAGAACTGGTCAATTAGTAGCCAATGAAGCGGCTTCAAGACTAGGTGTTCCTTTTGGCATCATAGATTTATCCCTCGCACCTACTCCTGCTATAGGAGATAGTGTAGCAAGAATTTTAGAGGAAATGGGTTTAGAAAGCTGTGGCTGTCATGGAACAACTGCTGCCCTGGCTCTTTTAAATGATGCTGTAAAAAAAGGAGGCATCATGGCTTCTTCTCATGTAGGGGGCTTAAGTGGAGCATTTATTCCTGTTAGTGAAGATGAAGGCATGATTGCTGCTGTAAAGGCTGGTTCATTAAATCTTGAGAAATTAGAGGCCATGACCTGTGTTTGTTCTGTAGGTTTAGACATGGTGGCGATTCCTGGAGACACACCGGAATCTACAATATCTGCTATCATTGCTGATGAGGCTGCCATCGGTGTTATCAATAATAAAACAACAGGCGTTAGAATTATTCCTGTTCATGGTAAAACAATAGGAGATGAGGCAGAGTTTGGCGGTTTATTAGGAACAGCACCTATTATGGCTGTAAGTAAGTTTTCCAGTGATGACTTTATTCAGCGTGGAGGTAGAATTCCTGCACCTGTCCATAGCTTTAAAAATTAATAATTTTGTTAAAAAAGACGATAGAGCTTTTACTTGCCCTATCGTCTTTTTTATAGGAAAGATTTCTATATCCCACTGCCAGACCTACAACTTACCTATATTATTCTACAGTGCTGTCTTCAGTATAATTTCTCCTTCTTTTAAGTCGATCTTAATATGATCTCCTTCAACAAACTTATTTTGCAAGTAATCTTCGGCAATTTCATCCTCAATATACTTTTGAATGGCTCTTCGCAAAGGTCTAGCACCGTACTTTTCATCATAACCCTTTTCTAAGATAAAGGATTTTACTTCCTCAGTAACCTCTATCGTCATATTCTTCTCCTTCACCTCTTCTAATACTTCCTTCAGCATTAAGTCTATAATCTTATAAAGTTCTTCCTTATTCAGTTTAGTAAAGACAATCGTTTCATCTATTCTGTTTAAAAACTCTGGTCTAAAGGTTTCTCTTAGTGCTTCTTTTATGCGGCTCTCTAAAGCTTCATAATGATCCTTCCCAAAACCAATGCCGGTGGATTTTAGTTGGGTCCCTATATTAGAAGTCATAATAATAATGCTGTTTTCAAAATAAACAGTTCTTCCCTGACTATCTGTCAGTCTACCATCCTCAAGAATTTGTAATAGTAGGTTAAATACATCGGGATGTGCTTTTTCCATTTCATCTAGAAGAATTACAGAATAAGGTCTTCTTCTTACCTTCTCCGTCAATTGTCCTCCCTGATCATAACCTACATATCCTGGAGGTGCCCCGATTAATTTAGAAACTGTGTGCTTTTCCATATATTCTGACATATCCATGCGAATCATTGCTTCTTCACTACCGAAAAGTTCCTCTGCTAAAGCCCTTACTACTTCTGTCTTCCCTACTCCCGTAGGTCCTACAAATATAAAGGAAGCAGGTTTCTTCTTTTTTCTAAATCCTGAGCGATTACGCCGTATCGTTCTAGCCAGACTTTTAATAGCTTCTTGTTGGCCTACGATACGCTGATGCAACTGATCCTCTAGCTTAAGGAGTTTTTGAGCTTCTTTTTCTGTAATTTTTTGTACAGGTATCTTCGTCCAAGTCTCTATGACAAAGGCAACATCCTCCTCTGTGATTTCTATATGACTACAAGAGTCCTCAAGAAGTGTGATTTTATCTAGCAGTCTACATTCCTCCACCTTATATTCTGCTGCCTTTTCATAATTACTTCCCTCTGCTGCTAATTCCCTTTTACACTGCACATTTTTATATTCTTCTCTTAAAGCTTCTAACTCTACTAAGCCTTGATTCTTTAAATTCGCCCGAGAACCTGCTTCATCTATAACATCAATCGCTTTATCAGGTAAATATCTATCAGTAATGTACCTTTCTGATAGTCTCGCTGCTGCCTCTATTACCTTATCAGATATTTCCACCTTATGATATTCCTCATAATAGCTTCTTATCCCCTTCAAAATTTCAATAGTTTCTTCTACTGTAGGCTCTTCTATTGTAACCGGCTGAAATCTTCTCTCTAAAGCTGTATCCTTTTCAATATGTTTTCTATACTCCTCAAGGGTCGTGGCACCAATGACCTGTATTTCCCCCTTGGCTAATGCAGGCTTTAAAATATTAGCAGCATTCATGACACCACCATGAACCTCTCCCGCCCCCATAATATTATGCACTTCGTCAATCACTAAAATAATATTTCCATAGTCTTGTGCTTCTTTGATAATTGCCTTCATACGTCCTTCAAACTGACCTCGGAATTGTGTTCCTGCTACGATAGCGGTTAGGTCTAAGAGATATACTTCCATATTAAACAGCTTTGCAGGAACCTGCTTTTCTATAATTCTAAGGGCTAACCCTTCTGCAATAGCAGTTTTTCCTACGCCAGGCTCTCCTACTAGTATCGGATTATTTTTTGTCCTTCTGTTTAAAATTTGAACTACCCGATCTATCTCCCTGTATCTTCCAATAATTCTATCTATTTCATTATTTTTAGCTTTTTCTGTTAGATTGGTTCCAAAGGTATCTAAGTTTTTCTTTTTTCCCTTAGATTTTTTCTTCTTAACATTTCCATCCCCATATTCTGAAGCTTTGGAAGTATAAGTATTACTATCGTCATTTGGAGAAGAAGTATTATTAAACAAGTTCATCAATGAAGGATGATTTTCTAGTCCTCCCATATCCATATCCACATCCATATCCATTTCTTCCTCTTCAAAAGAATCACTGATATCCTCTGTAAGATTTTCTATCTCTTCCTCCGTCATCCCCGTTTGCTGCATCAGTTGATCCACAACCGGCAAACCCATTTTTTTGGCACAAGGTATACAAATCCCCTTCATCTCCGATTTTCCATTTTCAAACTTTGTTGCAAAAACCACTGCTGTGTTTTTATTACAAATAGAACATTTCTTCATAAATCTCATCTCCATATTTCTTATATAATATTGTGGATTTTAAGTAGCCTTCCATGTAAAGCCATATACTTTTTTTATCTTACTATATTGTTTGACATCATTATCATTAGCGTTAACTTAAGCCACAATTTGTCATCCTGAGTAGAGCAAAGCGGAGTCGAAGGATCTTAGTGTTAGTAAAATTCTTGGCTGCTCCAAGATCCTTCGCTACCCTCAGGATGACAGTTCAAGAGAATTCTGGTAATAATTGTACTAAGTTAACGCCTATGCCATCATTATAGCATTTTTTGTCTGCAAGAAAAAACAACTATGTAGGTTGCAATAAAACTTTTGCAACTTAATATATTACTGTTTTCAAAGGTAGTTGTTATTATTTGATAACTTGTGTAAAATTATAAATGATTAGATATCTTTTTAATCTATAAAATAGACTATCTATAATTTATACTTTTTTTCCTAAAATCCTGCTAAAAAAATTAAAATTTGTTTTCTATAACAGTTAGTATTATTATGCTATAATTACATACATACTATATAATATGTTATAATAGATTAAAAATTTGTATATGGGAGGGGCCTTATGAGTAAAAATGTGAATATCGATTGGAGTAAACTGAGTTTTAATTATATCAAAACAGATCTTCGTTACATCTCTCGATGGAAGGATGGTCAATGGGATGAAGGAGAACTGGTAGAAGATAATCAGCTTGCTATAAGCGAAGCTTCCACAGCCCTTCACTATGGACAACAGTGTTTTGAAGGATTGAAAGCCTACGGTACTAAGGATGGCGGTGTACAGCTTTTCCGACCTGATGAAAACGCCAAGCGTATGCAGGACAGCTGTAGACGAGTTTTAATGCCAGAAGTACCGGTAGAAAAATTCATAGATGCATGTATCCAAGTAGTGAAAGCAAACGAAGCTTATGTACCGCCTTATGGTACAGGAGCAACCTTGTATTTAAGACCTTTTGTGATTGGTGTTGGTGATAATGTTGGTGTAAAGCCTGCACCTGAATACATATTCTCAGTATTTTGTGTTCCTGTAGGACCTTATTTTAAAGGTGGCCTAGCCCCTGTAAACTTTACTGTTTCTGAATATGATAGAGCGGCACCTTATGGTACAGGAGCGGCAAAGGTTGGAGGCAACTACGCTGCTAGTCTTTATCCTCATGAAGTAGCGGTTAAAAAAGGTTTTGCAGATTGTATTTATCTAGATCCAGCTACCCATAGCAAGATTGAAGAGGTAGGAGCAGCAAACTTCTTCGGTATTACAAAAGATGATAAATTTATCACACCAAAATCTCCTTCTATCTTACCTAGTATCACAAAGTATTCCTTGATGCATATAGCAAAGGACTATCTTGGCATAGAGGTAGAAGAAAGAGACGTGTTGGTGGATAATTTAGATGAATTTAAAGAAACTGGAGCCTGCGGTACCGCCGCTGTAATTACACCTATAGGCGGTATTGAATATAAAGGAAAACTTCATGTTTTCCATAGCGAAACTGAAGTCGGCCCTGTAACGAAAAAACTCTATGATACCCTTTATGGTATTCAATTCGGGGATGTAACCGCTCCTGAAGGATGGATTGTAAAGGTAAAGTAAATTACATAGGTACATATTCATATTAAAAGCTTGCCGTAAAAAGGCAAGCTTTTACTTTTGAAGACTTTGTCGTCTTGAAGGATCTTGGTTGACAGCAGTGATGATAACATTCTTCAGAGTATTATCATTTATCTTCAGCACCGCTTATATTTATAAAGAATCTGTCAATACTATAGTTGGAGTTGTCTAAAATCATCTATATAAGATGGAGGTATCCTATGAAGAAGAAAGTACTTTTTTTATTGTTTTTATGTTTTCTATTGGTCTCCTGTAGAAACCCAATGGATGAGCGCATGGAAACCGATGAATCTTCCATCTTTGGCATGGGAGAAGTAGAATATTGCAGAATTACTGCTGATACAGCGGATGTAAAAGCAGGTATTGGTAATGATTTTAATACCATTAAGACCCTTAACAGAGATGATGTTATAAGAGTATTAAGCCAGGTGGATGATAGGTATGTTGTACAGCTTGACAACAACGAAGTCGGCAGCATAGATACTACAGATGCTACACCTGTTGTGCGTGATGGAAATGTGCAGCAGCTCCAAACAATGGACCCAGATCGAGAACCTCAGATAGAGGATGCAGTGCCGGAAGTGCAGGCTGGGGACCAACCCCCTGAAGCAGAAGCACAGCCCCAAACCCAGTCTCCTGCTCCCCAAGCTGCTCCCGCAAGGGATACTGCCATTGAAGGGCTAAGTGCTGTTGAGGAACAAATGATAAACTTGGTAAACCAAGAAAGAGAAAGAAATAATCTTCCTATCCTACAAGTAGATTTAGAGGTCACTAGAGTTGCAAGGATTAAATCTCAGGATATGGTGGACCAAAACTATTTTAGTCACTATTCTCCAACCTATGGAAGTCCTTTTGAGATGCTGGATTCTTTTGGCATAAAATACTTACACGCTGGAGAAAATCTTGCTGGTAACCCATCAGTGGAAGATGCACATACTTCACTGATGAACTCCAGCGGGCATAGAAAAAATATTCTCAGTCCGGATTTTACTCACATTGGTATAGGTGTAAAACCCAGTGGCCGATATGGTCAAATATTTACACAGCTGTTTATAAGTAAACCTCAGTAAAGAATGTGAACTTCTACAGCTAAAACCAACATCAGTAAATCAAGTGGAAAGTCTATTCCACCTGATTGAGAATCCCGCTTACACTAACCTTTAGAGCATGATAAAGCAGATACTTACTAAGTTCACATAGGAAGGCTTAGGGCATCTGCTTTATTGTTGTAGTAATTAAGTTGTAAAAATTTTATTGTAACTTGTATAGGTAACTTTTATTTAACCTTCAAGCCCACGTGCCATCAATACCCCCATCACTGAAGCCATCATAAGACCTCTTGTCCAACCGCTGGAATCCCCCAGACAGTATAATCCCTTGATATTAGTTTGAAAGTTTTCGTCTAAGTTGATTTTATTACTATAGAATTTTATCTCAGGGCCATATAGTAGTGTTTCCCTGCTGGCAAATCCCGGAACTACAATATCCATTGCCTTAATAAAGTTTAGTATATTTAATAAAGGTCTATAGGGAATTGCAGAGGCCAAATCTCCAGCGATGGCATCCGGCAGCGTAGGTCTTACGTTGGATTGCTGCAACTCATGCTGCCAAGTCCTCTTGCCATCCAGAATATCACCGTATCTTTGCACTAAAATCTTACCATTTCCCAACATATTTACTAGTTCTGCCACCTTTTTTCCGTACTGGATTGGCTGATTGAAGGGATGGGAGAAATTATGGGAACTCAATATGGCTAAATTGGTATTACTAGACTTCCTGTCTTTGTAGGAGTGTCCATTAACGATGGCTAAATCATTATCGTAATTCTCTTGACTAACGAAACCTCCAGGGTTTTGACAGAAGGTTCTTACCTTGTTTTTGAAAGGAGCTGGATAACCAATTAGCTTTGACTCATATAGTACATCATTGACCCTTTCCATAATCTCGTTTCTTACTTCTACCCGAACCCCAATATCTACTGTACCAGCACTATGGTTAATGTTATGCTTTAAACACATCTCCTGAAGCCAATCCGCTCCTTTTCTACCTGTAGCCACAATAATCCTGTCAGATAGCAGTGTTTCTTCCTCCTTCTTGGTCTTTGCATCTGCTATAATAACCGCCTTTGCCTTCCCTTCTTCTATAATGAAGTCTTTAACCATTGTATGAAATCGAATCTCTACCCCAGCCTCTAGTAAAGTATGCTGCAACTTCAGATATATCTCTTGAGCTTTTTCCGTACCTAAATGTCTGATAGGGCAATCTACTAGTTTTAGTCCAGCTTCTATTGCTTTTTTTCTAATTTCCTTGACTTCACCAGAATTTTCTACTCCCTCCACCTTGGTATCCGCTCCATACTCCAGATAAATACCATCGGTATAATCAATGAACTGCTGCGCCTGGTCAGACCCGATTTTATCTGGCAAGTCTCCTCCCACTTCATAGCTTAAAGACAGTTTACCATCAGAAAAGGCTCCAGCTCCTGAAAAGCCTGTGGTTATATCACAATAGGGCTTACAATAGACACAGCTTCTAGTTTCCTCCTTGGGGCAATGGCGTTTATCTATGGCTCTTCCCTTTTCAATAATTAAAACCTTTTTAGATGACTTTTGCCTTACCATCTCTAGTGCAGTAAAAATTCCTGAAGGGCCAGCCCCTACAATAATTACATCATATTTCAATATCCTCATCTCCTATAAAATAAATAAAATCGAATTTTTATTATACATAAAAACCAATAGTTCGACTTATGTCGAACAATATTTTTTTCTTTAATTATATTGTACAAGTTTTCTTCTCCCTTGACTAGGGCTTTTATATTAAAAATTTGTAAAACCTTAATCTATTAACTATCACACATCCTCCTTATAGTTTATACTAAAAAAAGAAAGTAATTACTGTCATAAAAAAAAAGAAAAAATTCTTGTTGAAGAATTTTTTCTTTAAAAGCGTATAGTCTTTTCCCACGATATGATTTGTCTTTTTTTCTTAGCCTTTATATAGTAGTATAGACTTCTAAAGAAGAGAAAAATGAAGAGCTGGGCATAGGTAAAATACATAATAAAACCTATGAAGATATTTAATGGAGAGATGGTCTTCTCCATGATCTGTGCACTAAATAGTTGAGATGTATATAAGACATATGAGGTATACCATATCAGCATCATGGGAATGGATGTATCCATCCTAACCAGACCCAATAATCCTGCTATAAACCACGCATCTGAAATCACTAGAAAAACTAAAAAAATAACATAGACCAAAACCTGCTGTAATGTATGTACTAACATTTTCCCTCTATAATATTCGAAGGAAGAAAACATCTTTTCCAATAAATATAAATTACCTTGAAGCCATCTTGTTCTTTGCTTAATTAATATCTTAATTTTTTGAGGCTCCTGTTCCCAAGTAACTGCTTCAGGGATAATAGGTAACAGCCCTCCCGCCTTAGTAATTCGCAGCGTTAACTCTGCATCCTCTGCCAATGCATACACATCGTACTCTCCAATCTTATCAAGAGTAGATCTCCTTAAAAGCATATTGGTGCCAGTCAAAGAACCGGTCTTAAATAAAGTCCACCTTCCTGACTGCATCAATAACTGAAAAATTTGGAACTCTAGGGAAATCATTCGTGTAAGCCAGTTGGTATTTTCATTGATGGTTCTTACATAGCCTACAGCCCCCACTGCATTAGGTATGCTTTCTGCCGCTTCTACTAATCTTCTTAGTGCTTCAGGCTCCGGCTGATTATCTGCATCATAGACAACAAAATACTCCGATTTTGAAATCTGAAGCCCATAGTTTAAAACCCTAGACTTTCCTTTAGGTTCCCCTTCAGGTACGGGTATGTGATATAAATTTTTAAACTTATTAGAAAAACTTTCTGCAATTTCCGCTGTCTCATCTTGTGAGTTATCGTTTAACAAATAAATATACACTTCCCCTGGATATGCTAACCCCACCATCGCTTCTAAAGTTTTTTGCAGAACCTTACCTTCATTATGTGCAGGTATGAGGATATCTACACTTGGGTAATACTTTAAACCTGGATTCTCCCTATGCTTGCCTCGATAATATACACCAAAAACTGTTAAGATACAATAATACAAAATTACAACACCAAATACAGAAGAAGTTATAAATAACATATATCTCAAGCTGTTTTCACCTCCTTCTTTTGAGGATCTATTCTTTGAATATCTACATCTAACTCTCCTTGGCTTAGCTGAAGTTTTTGATTTACACTAATAAGATAGCGGTTTATGGCAATCTCCATTCCCTCTTTATCAGTGTTCTGTAACAACACAACAAAGGAGTTCTCATCCCATTTGCCTACTAAGTCATAATGACTTCTAAAGGTTTCCAGTGCCATATTGGTCAATGTATGAAATGTAGCAGAATAAGCGTAATTATCTTGCTTTCTTAAGCATAAACGAATCTCATAGCCTGCTTCCCCTCTACGTTCCATCGATTTCTTAATTAAACTGCTTCTTTCTTCAAACTCCTTCTTAGTCAATAATCCCGAATTTCCTACATATTGAACTAATGTTTCTACTTTCCTTCTCAAAGCATTGTTTTCCTCTTCTAACTCCTTCGATAAATACACGCTACCATAGATCATACTCATATTTACTATGAAAACAAGATGGTGAAAAATTACCTTTACCTGCATAACTGTCTGCCATTCTTTTATAAACCCCACGATAAGAAAGACTACAATACTCAGTAGGTTATAGGCCACTAGTAGAAGAAAACTCCTTCTTTTTGATAAAGCATTGAATACTATCATAAAAATTATATATTGTCCTATAAAATACCTTACTTGCCCCTGGGAAAGCAGGTAAAAGACTGTAATATAAAAAAGCAAAAATTGCCCAGCATATAGGATGGTTAAGCCCCTTATATATTTCATCTAAGATTGCCCCCCTAAGATGATAAATATTTTATATATTATCTTTAATGATACGATAAATACTGCTTATTTCCTATAAATTTTACAGAATTTATGTAAACCAATTTTTGCTACTTCCCATGCAGGATTGAGTTTAAACATAAAAACAGCAGCATAATCACTTTATGCCGCTGCTAATTACTCGATTTCGCCCGCCTAACTTGGCTTGATATAACGCTTTGTCTGCACTATCTATAAATGCTTCGATAGAATAAGATTCCTTTGGGATGATAGTGGCCACCCCTAGGCTAACGGTAATATAAGGAATTACCTGAGAATATTTATGCTCAATAGCCAACTGCTGAATGGTTTTTCTTAAGTCTTCTGCTACTAAAGTTGCCCCTTTTCCATCTGTTTTAGGCAGTATAGCAACAAATTCCTCTCCACCATAACGTGCTACGAAGTCCATGGGTCTTTTGACAGAAGCAGCTAGGCTTTTGGCCACCTTTATTAAACACTCATCTCCCTTTATATGTCCATAATGATCATTATAGGCCTTAAAGCAGTCAATATCTATCATAATAATTGATATGGGTTGTTGCTCTCTTATACTATCACGCCAACTTCTTTTCATGTACTCGTCAAAGCTTCTTCTATTTGGTATTCCTGTAAGACCATCAAGGTTTGAAAGGGAATGAAGCCTTCCATTAGCCTCCTGCAGTACTAGAACTTCCTTTAGTTTTTCCTCAAGTAATTGAGCTTGTTCCTTCAATAGCTTTTTTTGCCTATAAAGATCTAAAAATACATTTACTTTACTTTTTAATATGACTGGTTCTATAGGTTTAAATAAATAGTCTACAGCTCCGATTTCATATCCCTTGAAAATAAACCTTTTCTCTTTATAAATAGCGGTAACAAATATAATAGGCACATGACGTGTCCTATCATTTCCCCGCATAAGCTCAGCTGTTTCAAAACCATCCATTTCCGGCATTTGAACATCTAGTAATACCAAAGCTATATCATGTTCTAGCATTAGTCCTAATGCTTCATTACCAGAAGTTGCTTTAATAATATTACAATCTATCGATTCAAGTAATCCTTCAAGCACCAAAAGATTTTCTACTCGATCGTCTACAATAAGTATATTTATCTCATCATTTATCTTATTGTTCTTCATTTAATCATCCCACCAAATCATTTAATAATGGCCCTATCCTATCTAGCGGAAGTACATAGTCTACCTTTGTTCTAGCTATTGCTGCACTAGGCATAATGTACGCTTCAGCAGACTTAGGTTCTTCTACAATCGTCAATCCGCCCCTCGCCTTTACTTCTTCTAAACCTTTACTCCCATCACAACTTGCACCAGTAAGAATAATGCCTATTAATCTATCACCGTAGGCATCTGCCGCTGACTCAAACAAAACATCAATAGACGGTCTTGAAAAATTAACCTTCTTCTCCACCGATAGTGACAAGTGTCGATCTTTTTCTATCATCAGATGATAATTAGGAGGTGCAATATAGGCACATCCCTTCTGTACTAGCTCCTTCTCATTGGCCTCTTTTACTTGAATTTTGCATAAGTCCTTCAAATACTGTATAAGAAAGTTATCTGAATAAGGACTTAGATGTTGAACAATCAGTATAGAAGCTGAAAAACGCTTAGGTAAGGTGCTAAGAATCATCTTAAGGGCCCGTATACCTCCAGTAGAGGCACCTATAGCCACAGCTTCATATTTCATTACTATCCCTCCATGCCAAGTCCTTTATTAGTGATTAATTTTTTTGAAATATTCGTTCTTTCTCATTTACTACTTGAAACTTTTTTTCCCAGTTCAAAAATTTTATGTTTTCTTTAGAACCCAAGCATAAAATACCACCATAGCATAGACTTTCATAAAAAAGATGGATGACCCTATTTTGAAGTTCTCTATTGAAGTATATGAGTACATTTCGACATATGATCATGTGCATTTCACCAAATACTCCGTCAATCACAAGGTTATGATCTGCGAAAATCATTTTTTTCTTGAGGGTTTCATCCAATGTGACGAAGTCACGCTTTGCAGTATAATAATCAGAAAATGATGTTGTCCCCCCAGCTTGTTGATAATTATAAGTATACTCTTTTATTGTGTCAATGGGATATATCCCTTCCTTTGCTTTCTGTAATACCTTCTCATTAAAATCAGTAGCATAGATTTGAGCCCTTTCATACAAACCCTCTTCCTTCAGAAGGATCGCCATTGAATATACTTCCTCACCGGTAGCACAGCCTGCTTGCCATATTTTTATATAAGGATAGGTTTTTAAAACAGGAATGACTTCTTTTCTGATTGCTCTGTAGAAGGATGGATCGCGAAACATTTCTGTGACATTAATAGAAAAATCCATAAGCAATACTTCAAAAAACTTTCTGTCATAAAGCACCCTATAAAGCATTTCAGAAATATTGCTTAACTTAGAAATGGAAAGTCGCCTTAAAACCCGTCTTTTAATATGGGCTCGTGAATAATTTCTAAAGTCGTGTCCATACTTCAAAAATATTGCTTCCAGTAAAAGTTCTGTTTCGATATCCTGATTATGTAAATTATATAAAGATTTCTCTTTCATCATCTATATAACCACACCCTTAAAAGTGACAATAGTTTATTTGTTTCAATTGGTTTTGTTAAATAATCATTGGCTCCAGCTTCAATACACTTTTGACGGTCTTCCCTCATTGATTTTGCAGTTAGAGCAATAATAGGGATCTTAAAGAACTTTTTATCTCTTCTAATCTTCTCTATGGCGGTATACCCATCCATCTCTGGCATCATAATATCCATGAGAATTAGATCTATATCAGCATTTTCTTGCAGCTTATCCACGCCTTCTTTTCCATTTCTCCCTACAATTACTTCCATTCCTTTTTCTTCTAGCATATTCGAAAGTGTAAATACATTTCTCATATCATCATCTACAATAAGGATTTTTCTCCCTATCAAAGTTTCTTCTTTTTCTTCATTTGTTCGAATTGTCTTTTGACTTTTATGCTCTCTTCTTTCCTTCAGATTTGACAAGAATAAATCTATCTCGCCAATCAATCTCTCTGTAGACCTAGCACCTTTAATAATGATACTTTCCACATACTGGTGTAGTAATGTCTCCTCGTCGAGGGTAAGGGATTTTTCTGTGTATACTATGATAGGAATTTCTACAATCTCTTGTACCTTCAGCTTTTCTAAAAACTCAAAACCTGACATATCCTTAAGTTTTACATCCAATATCATGCAGTGGATTTCTTGAGTTTTTAATAGATTGATTGCCTCCATACCAGTTTCTACCGATGAAATTACCCTATCTTTCTTTTCTAAGGTTTTTACTATTTTATAGCTTTCAGCCCTATCCATACCGACCACAAGCAATCTTTTGAAATTTTCTAGATCTTCTACCTGATGAGATAGATCACACTTATCTTCTCTAGAAGTTGCCACTTCTTCATAGTCTATTTTCTCACCAGGAACTATAGGAAGAATTAAAGTAAAAGTACTTCCTTCTCCTTCTTGACTTTTTATATGAATCTTTCCTCCCAATACCTTGACAAGCTCTTTGGTAATGGATAAACCTAAACCTGTACCACCATACCTTCTACTAGTGGTACCGTCTGCCTGCTTAAAAGCCTCAAATATCACAGTATGCTTCTCTGGTGAAATCCCTATCCCTGTATCTTCTACCGAAATAATTACTGGATTTTTTAAACTTGTCTCTGCACTAGATAAAAATTCTTTTTCAGAACAAGAAATTTTTAAAGTAACACTTCCTTCTTCAGTAAACTTAAATGCATTGGAAAGAAGATTATTAAGAATCTGTTGAAGCTTATGGACATCAGTGAAGATTGTTTCTGGTACCTCTTGATCTACTAGAACATGAAAATCTAAATTCCTACTATTTGCAATTTCCCTAAAGGACTTTTCCATACTTTCTGCTAAATCTCGTAGTTTGATATCTTCTAAATTGATATCTACCTGACCTGCTTCAACTTTAGACAGATCTAGAACATCATTAATAAGCCTTAACAGCTCTGAACCTGCTGCATGTATTGTGCCTGCAAATTCCAGTTGTTTTTCTGTAAGAGGTGTCCGATCTTTTTTTTCTGCAAGCAGTTGAGATAAAACAAGGATACTATTTAAAGGGGTTCTCAACTCATGAGACATATTCGCCAGAAACTCAGTCTTGTATTTGTTAGCGATCTCAAGGGCCTTGGCCTTTTCCTGAATTTCACTTTGTGCATTTACTAGGTATTGATTTTTCTTATCGATATCACTTTTTTGTAACTCCAAGTTTTTAGTATGCTCTACTAGCTCTTCATTGATGACTCTCAATTCCTCCTGTTGAGATTGCAGTTGTGCTTCTGACTCCTTCAATGCTTGGGTTTGCTCCTCAAGTTCTCTATTACTTTGTCTCAGCTCTTCTTGCTGCACTTTAAGTTCTTCAGACTGTGCAGTCATTCTGTCAAGCAGCTCCTCCATCCTTATTCTAGCCTCTATTGCGTGTATATTAATGGCAATGTTTTGACTGATTTGATTCAAAAATTCTATTTGTATTTCAGTAAACTCATGAAAGGACCCTAGTTCAATAAGGCACTTCACTTCTTTATCAAGTAAGCAAGGGACAACAACAATATTTTTTGGAACAGCTTCTCCTACTCCTGAGTTTATTTTAATATAATCATCTGGGACATTGGATATAATGAAAACTTGCTTTTCTACTGCCGATTGACCAATAATTCCTTCTCCTAACTTAAATTCATTTGACAAATTCTTTCTTTTTTTATAAGCAAAACTTCCTAACAGCCTATAGGTATCTTCCCCATTTTTGATATAGATAGCACCAATTTGTGCCTTTAGATATGTAGCAACATAGGATAGGATATTATGACTTAAAGTCGCCATATCTTCTTGGCCTCGCATTTTTTCATTTAACTCTGCTTGTCCCGTTTTAATCCAATTTTGATCCTTATTTTCATTCATAATCTTCTGTAACTTCTCCATAAACCTATTAAAGTACTTTGCCATTTCTCCCAGCTCATCAGTGGATTCTACCTCTAATCTTACTTTTAAGTCTGCTTCTCCCTCCGAAATATCTTTAAAAGTACTAGTAACTGTATTTACAGGGAAAGTAACAATTTTAACAATTGCTATTGATACAATCACCGATATGATTAATCCCAATGCCGATAAAAAACCTAATCTTATTAAGGCTCTTTGATTATCTCGCTTTACCTTCGGTCCATAAATATCCTGCTCTTCTATAATAGAAAGTTTAATATTCTCCGCCAAATTTGCTATCTCTGGCCCTATCTCATGCAAATACCCTATCGTAGCATTTGTTTCCTCTACTACCTCACTTATCTGGATAAAGCTATTTAAGTACATTTCCTTATCTTCTTTTATTGCTTCTATGAGGGCTTTGTCACCAGAAGTATGAAAAACATCTTCAGTGAATTTTATCCATTGATCCATCTCCAAAAGTTCATTTTTTACCTTTTCTACCCTCGTCCTATCATAGTCTCTTAAAAAACTGTAAATCTCCAATCTTGCCAACATCAAATGATTAAGGGCCTTACTGCCACCATAAATCTTGTCTTCTTCTTGACTGTTATAGGCAACCTCCATCATCTTCGATAAATTTTTCTCTATTTCAGGTCCTTTGCTGGCAAGCACTTGAAATATCTGCTGCCTCTCAGCTTTATATGCTACAACTTTATTAAAGTTTTCTTTATATTCCTTAGCAAGCCTAGCGATAGTTTCTATACTTTCTCTACGTTCCTCGTGGTCGATCTTGCTATTTAGTTCAGAAATAAAGCCCTCCATTTTTAAAAAATTCTCCTGGAAAACCTTTTCCTGTGAAGCCTCTTCTAAACGTATAAAGTTTTTAAATGCAATATGGGTTTTAAAGAAATTCGCTTGTACTCTCCCAGCTAGCACTTCCTGTGTAGCTATCTCCCTATACTTTGAAAAGTCCTTATTCAACCTATTTAAACCAAGCCATTGAAATAAAATGGATACTACCAGTACAATCAATACTAGTCCAAATCCAACAGATATTTTTGTCCTTATCTTTAAGTTCTTTAGCAGCTCCATTTTAATGACCTCGCTCATATGTTTTTTAGGCACTCGTTTAAAATTTTTTCCTGTAATTCTCTAGACAAAGATGATGAGACCTTATTTGTGAAAGATTCACCAAAAACTATATAAAATTGTATTTAATGAAACTTTATCATAGTTTTCCAATATATTCAATAACAACTCTCTCTCCTAAACTTTCCTTCTAAGATTTTAAAAGTTTCACTTTCAAACAACAGTTATCTAATATATAATCTATTATGTATGTTTATGTATTTTCTAAGTAAACTTGATACTTTTATGCTAGGTAATTAATGTATATTAATAGAAATATATTGAGCAAGTAAAAAACACAGGAAGTATCACATTAGGAAGGGGATTTAAATGAGTATTTTAACGGTAAAAAACTTGAGTCATGGCTTCGGAGACCGAGCAATCTTTAGTAATGTTTCCTTTCGACTTTTAAAGGGTGAGCATATAGGTCTTATCGGTGCAAACGGTGAAGGTAAATCTAGCTTTATGAACATCATTACTGGAAAACTAGAGCCTGACGAAGGGCAAATAGATTGGGCAAAGCAAGTTAGAGTTGGCTATCTAGACCAACACACAGTTCTTCAAAAAGGTATGACAATTCGTACTGTGCTAAAGGGTGCCTTCCAATACCTTTTTGATTTAGAAACCCAAATGAATGAAATTTGTGACAAAATGGGAGAAGCTTCTCCAGAAGAATTAGAGCAGCTATTAGAAGACATGGGTACGATTCAAGATACCTTGACCAATAATGATTTTTATACTATTGATTCAAAGGTAGAAGAAATCGGTCGTGGTCTAGGATTAGAGGATATCGGCCTTGATAAAGATGTTCATGACTTAAGTGGGGGACAACGAACAAAAGTATTGCTGGCAAAACTATTGTTGGAAAAACCAGATATTCTTCTTTTAGATGAGCCCACCAACTATCTTGATGAACAACATATAGAGTGGTTAAAACGTTACCTCCAGGAGTATGAAAATGCATTTATTTTGATTTCTCATGATATTCCTTTTCTTAATAGTGTCATTAACTTGATCTATCATATGGAAAATCAAGAGTTAAATCGCTATGTTGGTGATTATGACAACTTCCTTCAGGTTTATGATGTGAAAAAGCAGCAGCTAGAATCTGCTTATAGAAAACAACAACAGGAAATTGAAGAACTGAAAGACTTTGTTGCTAGAAATAAAGCTAGAGTTTCCACTAGAAATATGGCTATGTCCCGACAAAAAAAATTGGACAAAATGGAAGTAATTGAACTGGCAAGAGAAAAACCCAAACCAGAGTTCAATTTTAAGGAATCAAGAACCTCTGGTAAACTTATTTTTGAAACAAAGGAGCTTGTTATCGGATACGATGAACCCCTTTCCAAACCATTAAACCTAAGAATGGAACGGGGACAAAAAATAGCATTAATGGGAGCCAATGGACTAGGTAAAACCACATTACTAAAAAGTATTCTCAGTGAAATTAAGTCCATCTCTGGATCAGTAGAACTAGGTGACTACCTCCATATAGGCTACTTCCAGCAGGAAATCAAAGAGGCCAACTATAAGACCTGTATAGATGAAGTATGGCAGGACTTTCCTTCTTATACACAGTATGAAGTCCGTGCTGCCTTAGCAAAATGCGGATTAACCACACAGCATATAGAAAGCAAGGTAGTGGTGCTAAGCGGTGGGGAACAGGCAAAGGTGCGATTGTGCAAGCTAATCAATAAAGAAACCAATCTACTGATTCTAGATGAGCCTACCAACCATTTAGACGTAGAAGCAAAAGAAGAACTGAAACGTGCCCTGCAAGCCTATAAAGGCAGTCTTCTTTTGATTTGCCATGAACCAGAATTTTATCGAGATGTTGTTACGGATGTTTGGAACTGTGAAACCTGGACAACTAAGATTGTTTAGAAAATCACCTTCGTAAATACTTTAGCGGCTACTGAAAAAGCACCATTTTTTCAGTAGCCTTTACTCTTTACGGAGGTAATTTTATTTAATAAGAAGGATTATGACCACTCTTTTACCCATCAAAGATAAAGAGCTTTTACAGATTGTTCCTTCTAAGAGAGGTCGTTTCCTTCGGTGACTATCACGAACAAATATATATATATTTAATCATATTATTCTTACACGTTTTGAATATAATGCTGCATTACCTAAAAAAGTTCGTAAAATCTATTGACTTTTAGATAGAAAATATATTATTATAGTAAAGTCCTACAGCAAGCTTGTTGGGACAAAATAAAGAAGTCCTACCCGTCGGAAAAATTTCAGGTAGAGACTCAAGTATGAATATGAAAAAAATTAGAATAATCACTTCAAGTCTAATATAATTCGTGTAATAAGGTCACGAAGTTTCTACCGGCCAACCGTAAATTGCCTGACTATAGACTTTTATTTTGAATGAATCGTCTCAGCGAGCTTCGCAAATTCAAAAGAAAGTCTACTACTACAAGGAGGGCACATTATGGAAATCTCAAAGTTACATCATTCTCTATCCCCTTTGGAAAAAATTTTTAAATTAAAAGAAAATCATACCAATGTAAAAACAGAGGTAATGGCAGGCATTACCACCTTTATGACAATGGCTTATATTCTCGTTGTCAATCCCAGTGTTTTATCAGCAACCGGTATGGACCTAGGGGCACTATTTACTGCCACCGCATTATCTGCTATCGTGGCTACCCTAGTAATGGCACTTTATGCAAACCTGCCCTATGCACTAGCTCCTGCTATGGGACCTAACGCTTTCTTTGCTTTTACTGTGGTTATAGGTATGGGTTATTCCTGGGAAACAGCCTTAACAATTGTCTTTTTAGAGGGTATTCTTTTCCTACTTCTTACCTTCTTTAACATTCGAGAAGCGATTGTTCATGCTATACCCTTGACAGTAAAAAAAGCTATGTCGGTGGGAATTGGACTGTTTATTGCTTTTCTAGGCTTATATAATTCTGGCATCGTTGTTACCGGCATGTTTCATATAGGAGAGGGTGTATTAGACGGTGTGCCTATGGCCATCGGTAATATTACTTCCGGTTCTCCTTTACTGGCTTGCATAGGATTACTGCTTACAGGTTTTCTTATGGCGCGGAAGGTCAAAGGTGCGTTACTATTAGGTATCTTAGCCACTACGATTATAGGAATTCCTATGGGGGTTACACAGTTACCTGAAGGATTAAGGTTATTTAGTGCACCACCTTCCTTGAGTCCTATTCTATTTCAATTTGATTTTTCTAATTTATTTTCACTAGACATTTTAGTCCTATTATTTATATTTCTATTTGTTGATATGTTTAATACTGTAGGCACACTTGTAGGGGTAGGAGCTAAGGCAAATATGCTGGATGAAGAGGGAAATATTCCCAAAGCAAAAGAAGCTTTATTTGCGGATGCAGTAGGTACTACTATGGGAGCAGTATTTGGTACAAGCACTGTAACGACTTATGTAGAAAGTGCAGCTGGTGTTGCGGCTGGGGGCAGAACTGGACTTACAGCCTTATCTACAGCTTTTATGTTTGTGATGGCACTGTTTTTATCCCCTCTATTTATCATGATTCCTGCGGCGGCCACGGCACCTGCATTAGTGTTAGTAGGATTGTTTATGATCTCTCCTATAAAAGATATAGATTTTGATGACTTCACTGAAGCTATCCCTGCTTTTTTAACGATAATTATGATGCCTCTTACCTATAGCATCTCTGAGGGAATCATTTTTGGTATGATGAGCTATTTAGTACTAAAACTATTAGCTGGAAAAAGAAAAGAAATTTCTCCCTTAATGTATATCATTGTGGTGTTATTTATCATAAAAATTGCAGTTGGATAGTAGAAAGTGTCAAAAAAACCTTCTTATAAATAGTAAGAAGGTTTTTTTTCTAAAGTATCCGTATCTATATTCAGTGCCTTTAAGCCATTTTCAAAAGCAATTTTCTTTACTTCTTTCTTTTCTATACCTATTGCTTGAAAGTGCTGTATTTCATCCAGTAGCCCACTGCCATGATGAACACCATAAGAACCTGCATCACTACCCAAGGCTACCTTTACTCCAGCATCAATAGCCCTTCTTATATTTTTTAACTGTCCATCGTATACCTTTTGGATGACTACTCTTTCCTGTTTGAATCTATCCTCGTTAGCTGCCAAAATATTTCCTAATGGCGCTAAAGTAGGTACCCATATGATATCTTTTTCAGCCATAGCATCAACTTCTGCCGCCGACATCAAGTAGCCGTGCTCTATTGTATGGACCCCTGCCTTTATGGCTTTGCTTACCCCGTCTGGGCCATTGGCATGTACCATAACAGGTAGATTGTAGGCCCTTGCTTGCTGCACCATGTATCTTAGCTCTTCTAAGGTAAAGGTGGTTTCTCCAACATCTCCATATTTTTGGAAGTTTACCATACCTGTCAAGATAATTTTTAAATGATCTAGTTGGTGTTCTAAAAGAAGTTTAAACTCCCTTTTAAAATCCCCTAAATCCTCTATAGGTTTTCCTAAAAAAGAACCATAATGCCCTTTTTTATATAGGCCATATATAGGAGACTTATAAATCATCCCTTCTTCTTCAGCAACTTCTCTAGCTAATTTAGAAGCAAAAATTCTATCTCCACCGTCTCTTAAGATATAAATTCCACGCCTCTTATACTGCTGTAAAATTTCCCTTAACCAAGCTACTTTCTTCCCCCTATCGGCAGCTTCCCATGTCTGTCTGTTATATAAGGGGTTCAAGGCTACATGTACATGTGCATCAATCAACATTGCAGTACCTACTTTCTTTGTTTTTGTAGAAGTTTTTAGATAGTTATAGCATTATAGATATGCGCTTCTAAAGTTAAATTTTAATATACACGGTCTACGGTTTCGCCTCAAAACCGCAGGCTGCAAATGTAGCCCTTAGTATATTAAAATTTAGGGGCGCACATCTATAGCGTTAACTTAATCCATAATTTGTCATCCTGAGGGGAGCAAAGTGGAGTCGAAGGATCTTAGTATTAGCAGAACTCTTCGTTATTCCAAGATCCTTCGTTATGCTCAGGATGACAGTTCCAGAGAATTTTGGCAATAATTGTGTTAAGTTAACGCCTATAATAGTTATACAAAAACAAATACGACAGCGAGAAGATAAATCCTTCTAAAACTTTTGCTGCTATTCCTTACTTCTTTCCCACTTTACTGTAAGATTCTTAGCTGCCTTTGTTTCATCGATCCTTCTTACAGGTGTATGATAAGGTGCATTTTTTAATAGTTCTGGGTTTTCCTCTGCTTCTTGAGCAATTTTGATCATAACCTCTATAAACTCATCCATGGTTTCTAAGCTTTCTGTTTCTGTAGGCTCTACCATGATAGCTTCTTTTATGATTAAAGGAAAATAGATGGTTGGAGGATGATAGCCGTAGTCCAGCATCCGTTTTGCAATATCCATCGTTGAAGTTTCTTTTGCGTTTTTTGCAATGCCTCCCAAGACAAATTCGTGTTTACATACTTGCTCTATAGGTAAGTGATAATACTCTTTTAATTTGTGCATCATATAGTTTGCATTCACCACTGCTCTTTGACTTACTTCTTTTAGACCAGCAGCACCCATCGTCAGTATATAGGCATAGGCCCTAATCATGATGCCAAAGTGACCATAAAAGTTCTTCATTTTACCAATACTGTGGGGACGATCATAGTCCAATAAGTAATCATTCCCTCTCTTTTCTACAACCGGCACTGGGAGATATTTTGCTAACTTGCTTTTTACTCCTACTGGGCCGCTGCCTGGACCTCCTCCTCCATGAGGAGTGGAAAAGGTTTTATGCAAGTTAAAATGCATTACATCAAAGCCCATATCTCCTGGTCTTGTCATTCCCATAATAGCATTCATATTAGCACCATCGTAATACAATAGTCCTCCAGCTGCATGAACTAAATCTGCAATTTCTCTTATCTTTTCTTCAAAAAGACCTAGTGTACTAGGATTTGTTAGCATAAGACCCGCCACTTCATCATCTAAAGCTTCCTTTAAGCTTTCTATATCTACTGCTCCATTTTTATCTGATTTAATTTCTACAATCTTCAAACCTGCTACTGCTGCAGTGGCTGGATTGGTTCCATGGGCTGAATCAGGAACAATGATCTTTGTCCTCTTATTCTCTCCCCGATCCTTATGATAGGCTTTTATCATCATCAAGCCCGTCAACTCTCCATGGGCACCGGCCGCTGGCTGTAAAGTAACCTTATCCATACCAGATATTTCTGATAACATTTCATCTAATCCATACATCATCTCCAAAGCACCTTGAGCTGTTTCTTGGGGCTGATAGGGATGTAGTCCTGTAAAACCACCTAAAGAGGCCATATCTTCGTTAATCTTAGGGTTATATTTCATAGTGCAGGAACCCAAAGGATAAAAACCTGTATCCACACCGTAGTTTTTATTGGACAATTGTGTAAAATGTCTTACCACCTGTAGTTCACTAACTTCCGGCAAATCAACTTCTTCATCTCTTAAGAACGCTTTAGGAATTATCTCTTCTAAAACTTCCTCCTCCACATCGCACTTTGGAAGACTATAGGCGGTTCTAGCTTCCTTTGAAACTTCAAAAATTAATTTATCATAAGCCTGCATTTATAACACCTCCAATATTTCAACTAATTTATCTATTTCTTCCTTCGTTCTTTTCTCCGTTACGCAGAACAGCAAGGCGTTTTTCAGCTGAGGATAGTCTTGATCCAAGGCATATCCTCCTAGTATTCCATGCTTCATTAGTTCTTGATTGACTTTTGTACTACTTATTTCGCTGCTTACTGCAAATTCTTTAAAGAAGGGTTGATTAAATAATGGTTTGAATTTACCACTTTTTGTTATTTGTTTTAATGCATAGTGGGATTTTTGTGTACTCTGCATTGCTACTTCCTTTAGCCCTTTTTTTCCCATCGTTACTAAGTAAATGGTAGCGATCAAAGCATTTAATCCTTGATTAGAACAAATGTTAGAAGTAGCTTTGTATCTGCGAATATGTTGTTCCCTTGCCTGTAATGTAAGAACAAAAGCTCTTTTTCCATCTACATCTTCAGATTGCCCGACGATTCTTCCAGGTATTTTTCTTACCAGTTTAGATGTAGTGGCTAAAAATCCTAGATATGGCCCACCAAAGTTTAGAGGGTTTCCTAAAGATTGTCCTTCCCCCACAACAATATCTGCTCCCAGTTCTCCAGGGCTTTTTAATATACCTAAAGAAATAGGATCTGCATAATGAATCAACATTGCCTTATTTTGATGAATGATTTTTTCCGCCTCTGCTAAATCTTCTATTGCTCCAAAAAAGTTTGGGCTCTGTAGAAGGACTGCGGCTGTGTCTGTATCTATCATAGACTTTAAGTGATCTATATCGGTAACACCTTCTGCCATATCTATCTCTACCATATTCACATCTCTAAACTTTATATAGGTATCCAGGACTTTCCTCACCTCAGGATGTACAGTCTTAGAAACCAACAATGTCTTTCTTTTTGTGTTTTCAACCGCCATCATGCCTGCTTCTAGAGCAGCAGTGGCACCATCGTACATAGAAGCATTGGTTATATCCATGCCTGTCAAATTGCAAATCATTGTTTGATACTCAAATATGGCCTGTAGTGTGCCCTGACTAATCTCCGGTTGATAAGGGGTATAAGCTGTAAAAAATTCAGAACGCATCGCTAAGTGTTTTATAACAGAGGGAATATAGTGATCATAAGCACCTGCCCCTAAAAAGCAGGTAAAATCCTCTATGTTTTTATTTTTATTACTTAAGTATTTCATATGTTTTGTAAGCTCTATCTCAGACAAAGGGGCTGTTAGGTTTAACTCTCTTTCTAGCCTTAGCTCTTTAGGTATATCTTGAAATAAGTCTTCGATGGATTTTACCCCTATGCTTTGTAACATGCGGTTAATATCATTTTCTGTATTGGGTATATATCTGTGCATTCTCATCCTCTCCTTACGATGAAGTTTTTATTTTTTTATAATTTCATATGAATTATCAGCTACATCAATGTTTTTCTTTGCTTATTTTTAGAAACCAGATTTTCTTTTATGCAATAACAAAAGAGGAGCATGATGACATACCAATAAAATATGTCATCATGCTCCTCTGTCTTTTAGCCTGAGAGTTTTACATTCGTGAATGTGTTTCTCCTACGGCGCCGATTTTTCGGACTCTCCAGAGTTCCATCAAATAACGATCCTTTTGCCTGAAAGTTTCTATAAAAAGATGCCTCTTTTTATATTGCTTCTTCGGCTATCTACTGAAAGATATCTCTCGTTATTCTCATTTGGTCTATATTTCTTTAGATAGAAAATATTATATTCCTATTATATAGGTCTATAGCAAATTTTTCAACAGTTAAATAGTTTTAAATTTTCTATTTATTTCTTTGTTATTGTTAAAGTATAGCAACGTCAAACTGTGTGGAAACTAATCTTGTTCATACTTTTGTCATTGTTATGAAAGTAGTACTTTGTCGTCCTGAAGGAGGTAACGACCGAAGGATCTTAAGATTCTTCGCTGTGCTCAGAATGACACTTTCGTTTATCGTGGTGTGGGTAACACGTGTGAATTCTAAAGGTAGTGAAGAATCTAGCTTTCACTAGAGAAATCTACTTGGTTTTTTTCAACTAATGCAATAAACTCTTCTACTAAGTAAGGGTCAAATTGAGAACCCTTACCTCTTTTTAACTCATACAAAACTTGTTCTCGTGTTAAGCTTTTTCTATATGCCCGGTTACTGGTCATGGCATCCCATGCATCCACGATACTAACAATTCGTGCTGGCAAAGGAATCTTCTGTTTCTGTAATCCCTCTGGATAACCACTACCATCATATCTCTCATGATGATATTTGATGATGTTTAAAACCTCTGTTTCAAGCTCCATGGGTTCTAATATTCTAAAACCTTTTAGGGGATGCTCTTTAATTAAGTTAAATTCATCATCGGTTAAAAAAGAGGGTTTATTTAAAATTGCATCCGCTATACCAATTTTTCCAATATCGTGCAATAGTGCTCCATAGTGCATCTTTTCTATCATATCTTCTGCCAGACCCAGGGTTTTAGAAAACATTACCGTAGTTTTGGCTACCCGTGAAGAATGATTTTGGGTATAGATATCTTTTGCATCAATAGCAGCTACTAGGCTGGCAATGGTTTTTAAATAGAACTCTTTCTTTCCCTGTTCGATTTTCACCCTAGTATTATCTAATAATAAAGCTGCCTGATGGGAATAGATTTTAAGATTTGTTAAATCCTGAGGAGAATAGCAGTTTGGATGGGTATCTTCCTCATCATGAAGGTGCATAACCACTGCATATCCTATCGTATTATAACTAACAACCAGAGGAATAATGATAAATGCTACTAGTCTTTTATCTAGTGCAGCAAATTTTTTAAAAACTTCATCTTTTTCATCGACTTCTACT
Organism: Clostridium aceticum; assembly: GCF_001042715.1. Classification (NCBI taxonomy): domain Bacteria; kingdom Bacillati; phylum Bacillota; class Clostridia; order Peptostreptococcales; family Natronincolaceae; genus Andreesenella; species Andreesenella acetica. The sequence goes on from NZ_CP009687.1 coordinate 4,026,766, forward strand.
ATTTTATTTAATTCCTTCGTATTCATAAGCTCATTCAGTCTGCTAAATGCCCTTACCAGCTTTTCTGATATACACCCATTTACCTCCACTGTTTTTAGTTTACTGATACTAGGATCTGTTATGTACAAGCACCCTGCCTCACTATGGGTAATTTCCATAGCTAGTTGCAAAGTACTTTTAATGGTAGTATCTAAATCATGTCCCTTAATTAAAATGTTTGTCATGTCTACTAAAAAAGATTGCTCCCGTAATTTACTTTCTAATTTATCAATTCTCTCACGTAACATAGCCACTTCTTGTTCTTGCGTTATTTTACATAAAATACTGCCCACCTCCAGCTATTTTAGTCTGTTTTTTCTATCTCTCTGCTAACTTCGTGGTTTACTGAGAATAGTTTAAAACTTTTATCATTGACGTTAACCTAAACCATAATTTGTCACCCCAGGAGGAACAAAGCTTAGTTGAAGGATCTCATGAACTAACAAAAGGACAGTTCGACAGAATTTTTCAAATAATCTTATTTAAGTTAACGCTTATGAAATTTTTATAGGAAGCACCGAGTGAGAAATGTTATCATTTCCATATTATTCTATTTTATTTGTATTGTCAACAAAATAACACAAAGTATCTTAAATAGTGATCCCAGCACCTTAGGCTGGAGATGGACTGACTTATTTACTTATTCTGCAATTCAAGCAAGCACGTAAAGTTATCTTTTTCTAATGTATATACAATTCTATTGTTTCCACATACATATGCAATTCCCTCATTGACTGCATCCAAGTTGATTTTCAGTAATTCTGATTTTTGTTTTGTCAGCTGCTCCATAGCTTTTGCTACCTTTTCTACATCAATCAGTTTTAGATTTGGCAGTAAGGCCCCTAGGCAAACCATATTGGCAATATTGGCATTACCTATCTGATTAGCAACATCAGTGGCAGGAATCTCAATGATTTTTATATCTCCTCTGACATGATCTAACTTAGCTAGAGAAGTATTTACAACCAGTACACCTCCTGGCTTTATACGGGAAGCAAATTTGTCATAGGCTGGCTTGTTTAATAGGATAGCACAGTCAGCATAGTCGATAACAGGGGAATTAATCTCTTCATCGGATAGTATGACAGAACAGTTAGCAGTACCTCCCCGCATTTCAGGTCCGTAGGAAGGAATCCAACAAATCTCCAAATTAGAGCCCATCCCTGCATAAGCCAGTACCTTACCTAAAAACATAACCCCTTGACCACCAAATCCTGCGAGTATGATTTTATCCATCATAAACCTTCAACCTCCTTTGTCATCTTTAACTCTCCCATTTGATACACTGGCATCATATTTTCCCTTAACCACTTTAAGCTGTCTGAGGGTGTCATACCCCAATTGGTTGGACAAGTTGATAAGACACTTACCAATGCAAAGCCTAATCCTGCCTGTTGTACCTTAAAGGCCTTTCTAATAGCCTTTTTCGTTTGGATAATATGTTTTGGCGAATCTACTGAAACAGAAGCTACATATACGGCCCCTTCAAGATTAGCAATAAGCTTTGGAAAGTCCATAGGCAAACCATCCGTCAGAGGGTTTCTCCCGTAGGGACTAGTAGATGTCCTCATTCCTTCTAATGTGGTGGGGGCCATCTGTCCTCCTGTCATACCGTAGATGGCATTGTTCACCATGATGGAAGTAATTTTTTCTCCCCTTGCTGCAGCATGGATAGCATGCTGTGTTCCTATGGCGGCAATATCACCATCTCCTTGGTAAGTAAAAACGGTTTTATCCGGCAGTGCCCGCTTCACACCTATTCCCACTGCTTGTGCTCTACCATGGGGAGCCCCTATAAAATCGCAGCTAAAGAAATCCTGACAGAAGCCTGCACACCCTACAGGGGAAATTCCTATTGTATCTTCAATAATATCTAACTCCTCCAGTACCTCTGCAATCAATCTCATAATAATACCATGGGTACAGCCTGGACAGAAGGAAAAAGCCACCTCGGTTAAGCCCTTTGTTCTAGTAAATACCTTTTCCATTACTACACCTCCCCTAATTCACCAAATGTATCTTGTAAATAATCCAGTATTTCATGTTCTGTCGGCAGCATGCCTCCCTGCCTGCGATAAAGATGCACTGGCATTTTACACGCTACAGCAAGCTTAACATCTTCGATCATCTGTCCTGTATTTAACTCGACTGTTACGATTCCTTTTATCTTATCTATAAGGGGCAGAAAAGCGTTATTAGGAAACGGCCATAGGGTAATTGGGCGAATCAACCCTAGTTTTATTCCTTTTTTACGTGCATTTAGCACAGTACTCTTGCATATTCTTCCGGTTGTTCCGTAACTCACCAAAAGATACTCCGCATCCTCAGTATAAAAAGCCTCCCACCGCTGTTCCCGCTCTTCAATATTCTTATATTTTGCCTCCCACCTCTGATTGTTCATTTCACCGATTTCATTGGTTAAAGAATAACTTGCTACAATACGTTTTTCTCTACCTTTGCAGCCTCCTACTGTCCAGCTTCTATCTAGCTCTGGCATCTTAGGCCTATCCTTTAAAATGATGGGTTCCATCGTCTGTCCTAAAAAACCATCGGACAAAATCAAAACTGGATTGCGATATTTGTCTGCTAAATCAAAGGCCTCCATAGTAAAATCATAGAGCTCTTGGGCATTGGAGGGACCCAATACAATCAATCTATAATCCCCGTGACCACCGCCCTTTGTTGATTGGAAGTAATCAGATTGAGCTGGACCTAATCCCCCTAACCCTGGACCGCAACGGTTAACATTTACAATCACTATAGGAAGTTCTGCTGCTGCACTATAGGAAATTCCCTCTTGTTTTAAGCTAATTCCAGGGCTTGATGATGCCGTCATTACTCTAGACCCTGTAGCCGCAGCCCCATAGCACATACTAATAGCTGCAATTTCATCTTCTGCCTGCAATACTGTTCCCCCCTGCTGTGGCAAGTGTTTAGATAAATATTCTACCACCTCTGTTGAGGGTGTGATGGGATATCCGAAGAATAATCTACATCCCGAACGAATCGCAGCTTCTCCAATGATTTCATTGCCCTTCATGAGTATTCTTTCCATAGCTGATTTTATCTCCCTTCTTAATATATCTCTACTTATAGACCTCTATCGCTACGTCAGGACAAACCATACCACATAGGGCACACCCTGTACATTTATCTTGATCCTTACAAATCACTGTGAAATATCCTTTTTGATTGCTTTTATCTCCAATCTCTAAGAGTTTTTTAGGACAGACATCAATACAAAGACCACAGCTTTTACAATACTTCTCCAATATACTCACCTTTGCCACAGCAATCCCTCCTTTAATTACTAGCTTATAGACGTTAAACTAAGCTAATTATCTCTATCAACCCTTTCAATTTGTCATCCTGAGGATGTTGAAGGATGACAAATTATGGCCTAAGTTTACGCTAATGCTTACTAACTATATTGAGCTACTGCTTCCTCTCCCCGTAGTACTCTTAAAGCACCTAGTGCCAAGGACTCCAATTCTTCTTCTCCTGCTACAACTTCTACAGGAGCAATAAACTTAACTCGCTTCATAATATCAGCAACGATTCTTTGTGAATAAGCAATGCCACCTGTTAGAACTATCCTATCTACCTCCCCCATCAAAACCGTAGCCATGGCACCAATCTCCTTGGCCACCTGATAGGCCAATGCCTCCAATACGATATCTGCCTGCACATCTCCATCCTCTGCCATTGCCTCTACCTGACGAACATCTGTGGTAGCAAAGTAAGAATAGAGCCCGCCTTTACCAAGTAACTTTTTCTTTAATTCCTCATGGGTGTACTTTCCCGAAAAACATAAATTTACTAGCTGATCCGCTGGCAATCCCCCACAACGGTCTGGTGAAAAAGGACCTTCTGCCTTAGCGTTATTGACATCAATCATTTTTCCTTTTTTGTGGGGAGTAACAGAAACACCTGAACCTAGATGAACAACAATGAAGTTGGCTTCTTCATATCTCCTATTCATTTTTTTTGCTACCTTACGCGCCACAGCCTTCATATTTAGAGCATGAGATAAACTAATTCTTTTTATATCCGCCAATCCAGAAACCCTAGCCACTGGCTCCATCTCATCAACAGAAACAGGATCTACGATGAAGGCCGGAATATTTAATGATTTTCCTAAATTTGCAGCCATCACCGCTCCTAAGTTAGAAGCATGCTCTCCTTGTTCTGCTTTTTTTAAATCCTCTATCATTTTTTCATTGACTGCATAAGTTCCACCAGCTAAAGGTTTCAGTAATCCTCCACGACCTACTACTGCTGTCAAGGTTTCAAGAAAAATTTTCTCCTCCTTAAGAATTTGTAAAATTAAATCTAAGCGATAGGAATATTGATCAATGAGTCGAGGAAATTTTTCTAAACTTTGTATAGGGTGTTCCACTGTTTTTTTTAAAAGTACCACTTCCTCATCATATACAGCTATTTTTGTAGAGGTGGCACCTGGATTAATTACTAATACTCTGTTTGTTGAAAATTTCATATCTACCGTCTCCTTTTTCTATGTCTAATTAAAGTATTCACGATTAAATGTGCTGTTGAAAAATTCTTAAAGTTACTTTTAGTAACTTTAAATATTTTTGCTTATCTATCGGTCTTGGAAAACGTTTTCTTGTATTGTTAAAAAAATAGATTGCAAAAAAATTTTAAACAATAAAATTTCTTCTTAATACTAGAATATATAATATTTTAGAAATTGTGAAATATTTGAATACTATCTCAGTAATAAGTAAAAGCGATTTATCTTGATCATACTAATGCTAAATGTTATTATTTACTCAATAAAGTATTTGATATATAAGTTGCAATAAAACTTTTACAGCTTAGTATGCGATAGTGGGTTAAATAGCCTATGATTAGATTGGAGGAGGGTTGTGTGGAGTTAAGACAATTGCACTACTTTATTGCGGTTGCAGAGCATTTAAACTTTACAGAGGCTGCTAAACATCTTTTTGTTGCCCAGTCTGCTGTGAGTCAGCAGATTGCTGATTTGGAAAAAAAGATAGGCGTACAGCTATTTCTTCGTAATAAACGTTCCGTAAAACTCACCAGCGCAGGGGCTGTTTTTTTAGAAGAAGCACTTCGTCTTATAAGTAAATCTGAAGAAGCTATAGAAAAAACCCGCCAAGCGGACTTAGGTATTATTGGAGGTTTGAAAATAGGCTTTTTAGGCTATGCAGAAAGAAATTTCTTACCTTCTCTCATTAGACAATTTCGTCGCACCCATCCCAAAGTAGACCTGTATTTGGATCAATTTCATCATGGTATGTTGATAGAAGCCCTCAAGACTGGAGAGTTGGATGTAGTTTTCACACTTGCATTTGGTCTTGATAATATTGGAGGTATTGAAAAGAAAAGCATATTTACGGAAAAGATTTCGGTAGTCATGCATTGTGACCACCCTCTTGCAAATAAAAGTAAGCTTAATATCTGTGAATTATCTGAAGAACGATTTATTACTGTCAACAGAAGAGAATCTCCTCAAGGGTTTAATAAAACCCTGCTGATGTGTGCCAGCAGTGGTTTTTCTCCTAATATTGTTGCGGAGCCTAGACTTCTTAATACAGTACTGCTATTAGTAGAGGCTGGGATAGGAATCGCTATTCTTCCTAAAAGTTTGCAGCTTCATTCGAGTCCTAGTCTTCGCTTTCTTGACGTTGAAGGTGAAGAGGCCCAAGACGAGTTGGTGATTGCTTGGAGAAAGAAGAATACCAATCCTTCTATACCTTTGTTTTTAAAAGAGCTAGCCTATGTTAAAGAAGGATTTAATAAACCACTTGATGAAATATAGGAAATCCATTTAGAAAATTTCGCACATAAAAAAACGGTACTAAACATTTAGTACCGTTTGGAAAAAATTATTTCTTTGTCACTTTTTAACTAGAAGGAATACTGGCATCCAACAAACTGTCTGCTAAAAGCTTCTACGTCTTTTGCAATTGTTTCTGGTGCTTCTTTGTCAATTAGTGCTCTCTTAAAGAAGCTAGCGATGATCTTCATTTCTTCTTCCTTCATGCCTCTTCTTGTTGCTTCTGGTGTTCCTATTCTGATTTCTGGGCTGTTTCCTGAGAAATCATCAGAACATAGGATTTTTGCCTTTTCTAAATGCTTTGCAGGAGCTGCATCAACATACTGTCCTACATCTACTAATAATAAGTGGCTTTCTGTATAGCCTTTTCCTCCTCCTAGCACACTAAACCCACAGTCTGCTAAAGCCTGCGCTAGTGCTTTAGAATTTTTTACCACTTGCTTTGCATACGCTTCTCCATACTCTTTCATTTCTAGTATAGATGCAGCTAAAGCTGGAAGACGATTTAGGTGATGACTTGTTACTAGAGAAGGAGATAAAGTATTTCCTATTTTTTCAATAATTTCAATATTATTTGATACTACAAATCCACCTTGAGGTCCTGGGAAGGATTTATGTGTACTTCCGAACATCACGTCTGCGCCCTCGTTTAATGGGTTTGGAAATACGCCTGTAGCAATTAATCCTGTAACATGAGAAGCATCGTAAGCTAATATAATTCCCTCTTGATCTGCCAGCTCTCTTAACTCCTTCACTGGCTCTGGGAACAATGTCCCGGATCCACCAAAAATGATCATTTTAGGCTTCTTTTCTAAAGCTTGCTTTTTAAGCTTTTCAGCGTCTACGGCTCTATTTTCATCAAATACCATATATTCTACTTTGATAGTTTCATCAAATTGTCTTACTTGACACATTGGACCAACTAGGCCATGTCCCCAATCACTTAAACTAACTTCGATGACCAAATCCCCTGGCTCCAGCAGAGCAAGTACTACCCCCATCCCTGCCATGTGACCTCCAATAGGTCTTAAATCTGCATATTTTGCTTGAAATACTTCCTTTACAAGTTCTTGTGTAGCCATCTCAAATTCATGAATATACTTATTGCCTGTATACTCTCTTTCTTCTGGCTTCAGCGTAGCATAACAGCCATATCTATTACCAAAGTCTCCTCCTAAATAGCCACGCACCTTTTCACTTGCATAATTTTCTGAAGCAATTAAGTTTAAGCATCCTTCTCTATAGCTGATATGTTTTTTTAAAAGATTATCGATATCCCTTGTGGTTTTGAACATTGTCATGTCCCCCTTCAATAAATATAGTACTTTCTAACCGCCACCTAATGGCCTGATAATTTTTACTTGATCTTTTTCCTGCAACTTATAGTGTGTATATTCCTTCATCAGTAGTTGTTTGCCATTTACAAATACAGCCACATAGTGGGTATAGTTAATGTGTTTTAAAAGCATGTCTATCGTATAATCAGGGGGAATACAAAGAACTTCTTTGTTTACTTGTATTTCCATGACCTTCCCTCCGATTTAGTTTACTGAATTTTTTCCTTCTTTCTTTTCAAGCAACCAACCCAAAGATAACTTTTTCAATACTGTATCTGTTGGGTTTCCTTTTTCTTGATCCCAACCTGCCAATGCATAATATAGCTCTTTGGCTTCTTCAAAGGCTTTTTTATCTACACAAACACCTTTGGAAGGACCATCTTTAAAAGGCTCAAAAATTCTTTGTGGTAACTGATCGTCTTCCTTGGTGAAGCCTTCTCTTGCGTTAAAATACCTCATCATATTGATTCTTCTCTCGCCTACCATCATTAGCTCATAGATAGAGGTATCCCATCCTAAACCATACTTACATAGGTTTACCATATCATCTGGGCCATAAAGTTCCCATGATGGACCCCAAACAAACTGACATAAACAAAGAGTATCTAATACAGAGAAATATTTTTGACTGTCTAATGCGAACCTTACTTTTTCTTCATCTATTACGAAAGGATTATCGTATCCCTTCCATACCCCTAGCTGAGCTAGTCGTTGTCTTTCTCTACTGTCTTCTGGCATTACTAAGAATACATCATGCTCACTGGATTGATGATCTGCGCCAAAAGGATTTACTGCATATATTAAACCAACAGCAGGCTTGAACTGAGGCATATGAGCTGGCAATTCTTGTCCCTTTACAGACATACTGAAGGGAATGGCTTCTTCTCCAATTTTTTGTGCAGCTCTATAACTACCCTCCGCTAATAAGTCTCCAAAACCTTCTCTCTTGGCAATTTTCTCAACAATAGCAGGAACTACTTCGTTATTACCAAACTTCAATACTAAACCATCCGTATCTTTATCAGTAATTAGTCCCTTCTCATAACATTCCATTGCAAAGGATATCGTGGCTCCGCATGAAATTGTATCAAGACCATACATATTACAAAGCTGGTTTGCTAACGACACAGTTTCTAAGCTAGTAACCCCACAGTAAGAACCAAATGTAGCACAGGTTTCATACTCTGGTCCTCCATAAAGAGGATCTACTACCCCTGGGATCTCTACTACCCTTTTACATCTCACTGCACATGCATAACAAGTATCTCTTTCCTTTAAAATCGTATCATACATTGTGGAACCAGTGATATTTTTTGCCCCTTCTGGGAAATGTCCTGTTGTCCAATTGTTTGTAGGTAAAAAACCTTCTTCATGGAAACCTTCTAAATCTCCATCTGTTCCATATTTACCTAAACCTGCTACAGCTTCATTTTCTTCTAATCTTTCCTTAACACTCTTAGCTAATTCTTGAAATTTCTCACTATCATAGGCCTTCATAGCCTTTCCTTTTTTTACAACCACAGCCTTTAAGTTCTTAGAACCCATTACTGCTCCCATACCATTTCTTCCATTAGCTCTGTTACACATATTAATAATACAAGCATACTTTACTAAGTTTTCACCAGCGGGACCAATTTGAGCAATCTCAATATCTTTATCCCCAATTTCTTCTCTTATCACATCTTCTGCTTCTCCAGTTACTTTACCCCATGCCTTTGAGGCATCCTTCAGCTCTGCCTGATCTCCGTTAATGTACAGGTATACCGGCTTGTCTGACTTTCCACGGAACATAACAGCATCCCAACCGTTGGCCTTAAAATGCACTGGGAAAAATCCTCCAGCTTGACTGTCTCCCATGGTTCCTGTCAAAGGACTTTTTGCTGTAACATTTAATCTACTGATACCACTGATAGGTAAAGCCGTCAAGGCTGATACAGAAAACACTAGCATATTTTCAGGTGATAATGGATCTATTCCTGGTTTTATCTCCTGTAGAGCTAAATAAAGCCCCAGTGCTGACCCACCTGGGTAAAGTCTATAAATTTCTCCAGGCAGGGTTTTTGTTGTGATTGTTCCAGTTGATAAATCTACGTCTAATATTTTTGCCTCAGGAAACAGATTCATATGTTCCCCCTCCTTTTGGTCTATATTTATTGTCGAAAATATCCTACTTTAAAATGTCTCAAGGGAAATTACTTTCCCTTGGGACACCTTTTAATAAAGAACCTATTATCTTGCTTCTATTGCCTCTACTTCTGCGATTAATGTCTCTAAAATTTCTTTACCAGCAGGTCCTACCATTTCAACATACTTGTCATAAGCAGATCTACTTGCAGCTCTAAATACTTCTCTTTCTTCCTCTGTTAACTCAACAATTTCAATATTACTTTGAGCTTTGATTCTATCTAGCGCTCCACCGTTAAGTTCTTCTTGTATTTCAAAAGAATAGTCTCTTAGCTCTTCTACTGTCTCTATAACCATAGCTTGAATATCTTCTGGTAGCCCATTGAAGAAGTCAGGGTTTACAGCAGTTGTTGTTACATATAGGTTTGAGTTTGCTAATGTTAAGTATTTTTGTACTTCATAGAATTTCATTTGATCGATAGCAAATAATGGATTTTCTTGACCTTCAATCATGTTTAATTGTAACCCACTGTACACTTCCATGTATGGAACTGGTGTTGGGTTAGCACCATAAGCTTGGTAAGCAGCAACGATCATTGGTGAAGGCATGGTTCTCATCTTCATACCTCTCCATTGTTCAGGTGTGTTTACTGGCTTATTGCTTGTCCATTGCATAGCACCTTCTGTCCAGTAAGCTAATACCTTGATGTTCTTTTCTAAATACTTGCTGGATAACAATTCGTTAAGTGCCTTACTTGTTTTAAAGATTTCTGCATTTTTGTCCATATCATCTGTAAATAAGAAATGTAAAGAGAATAATTGGTTCTCTGGAACTAATGTTCCTGTATTACCAGGAGATACGATAGCAAACTCGATTCCCCCGTTTTGTAATAATTCAGCTTGTTGTGTTGCATCTCCAATTTGCCCTACTGGATAAATATCAATGTTGATTCGTCCATTTGATTTTTCTTCGATTATTTCTTTAAACTTCTTTACATATACATCTTGTACATCCCCATCGATCTCTTCATGAGCAAACCTCCAGCTGTAGGTTTCTTCTCCTGTAGCATTACCGCCTGAATTTTGATTACCACCACAACCAGTTAACAATGTCAACATTAGTGCTGCAATCACAGCTAAAGAAACTATCTTTTTCATTTACTTGTCCCCCTTAATTTTATTATTTACCTTCCTGTCAACTGTTGAATGTCGACAAGAAAAATTATAGACCTAAATAATTGAAAACAGATCTTACATGGATTTCTACTCCATACTTCAACGTTTCTTCATCAATATCAAACATTGGATGATGATGAGGATAATGCGTATTTTTCGCTGCATTTCCTGTACCTAAGAAGTAAAATGCACTAGGCACCCGATGGGTAAATTCTGCAAAGTCTTCTCCGGCTAAACATCTATACTCCTGGATATTTTCTTCAGTACCAAAGGTTTCCTTAGATGCCTCTCTTACAAGGGCTACCATCTTACTGTCATTCATAAGCGATGGATTGCTAGGAATATACTTTAATTCGTATTTTACATCCATTGCATCACAGGTTCCTTTGATAACTCTTTCAAACCTATCTAGCAGAATCTTTTTCTCTTTTTCTTCTTCTGGAAATAAAAATCTTATGGTTCCCCCTATGTCTACTCTATCTGCAATAATGTTACGGCCGCTACCACCGTGAACCTTACCGATCATAATAGTGATAGGTAATAGAGGATTGACTTCCCTTGTCTGAATAGATTGCAGAGCTTGTATCACATTCGCACTGGCTAAAATAGGGTCTAGCGCGGTATGTGGTGCTGATGTATGTCCAGCTTTACCGATAATGCTTAGTTCAAACTCCTCTGTTGCCGCCATAACTGGGCCACTGGATAAACCAATCTTGCCGCTTTCCACAGGTGTCCATATATGGGTACTAAAGGCTGCATCTACTTTAGGGTTTTCTAAAACCCCTTCATTAATCATGTCTAATGCTCCTGCTTCCTCTTCATTCGGCTGAAAAACAAACTTTACATTTCCCTCTATGCTGTCTTTATACTTTGTGAGTACTTTTGCTGCTATCAGTAGCATTGCTGTATGTGCATCATGACCACAGGCATGCATCACGCCTGGAGTAGTAGATTGAAAAGCCAAGTCTGTTTTTTCATTCTGAGGCAGGGCATCTATATCTGCCCTTAGCATCACAGTTTTTCCTGGTTTGTCTCCTTTTAAAAGTCCTACCACGCCAGTTTTGGCAACTTTCTTTACCTCCAAACCGAGACCTTCAAGATAGTCATAGACAATTTTTGATGTTCTAAATTCTTCATACCCTAGTTCAGGATGCATATGAAAATCTCGTCTTAGATCAATGAGTTCTTCTTCTAAGTTCTGTATCTCCTTTTTTAAGTCAATCATATTGTACACACCTCAGTTTTCATCTTTTTAGTAAAATCCTTAAGGTACAAGCAATAGAGATAGCTGTGGAACAAAAATAATTATTACGGAAATAACAACTAGCATCAATAAATAAGCTGGCAACCTCTTTACTACCTTTAAGAAAGGTATATCGAATATTGCACTGGCAGTAAATATATTACACCCAAAAGGTGGACTTACTGAAGCTAAAGCTGCTTGTAATGTAACGATAATTCCTAAATGTATTGGATGAATCCCTGCCTGCATAGCAAGTGGGAAAAAGATCGGTGTTAAGATAACAATGGCTACGATAGAGTCAACGAACATACCTGCAATATAGAAGAATATCGTTACTGTCACCAAGATCTTTACTGCAGAAGGATTTGTTCCTAATACAGACTGTGTTATCATCTGTGGTATTCTAGCATAGGATATCGCCCATGAGAATAAGCTTCCTGCTGCAACTAATATAAATACTGCTGTTGTTACTACAGCTGTAGATAGAGCAATACTCTTAAAATCTCTAATCTTAATTGATTTAAAAAGAAATAATTCTAAAATTGCTGCATATAAAACACCTATAGCTGCTGCCTCAGTAGGACTAAACTTACCTGAGTATATTCCAGCGAAGATAACAACTGGAAATCCTAAAGGGCCAATCGCCTTTTTAAATGCTTCTACTTTTCCTTTAAAGTCAACTTTCTCTGTTGTTGGAATATTTCTTTTCTTTGCCATGAAGTAGTTATATACACAGAAGAACAATAGGATCAGAAGTCCTGGTAGAACCCCCGCTATAAATAAGTCTCCTACAGAGGCCCCCGTTACAACAGCATACATGATCATTGAAATACTGGGGGGGATCAATAGTGCTATAATCGCAGAGCAAATAATTAGGGCTGTAGTATCTTCATCCTCATAGCCTGAAGAAAGCAATCTGTTCCTCATAGGTTTACCTATGGCTACTACTGTTGCCTGAGTAGACCCTGAGATTGCTCCAAATATTGTACATGTTGCCGCTGTTGTGATGGCCATTCCACCGTGAATATGACCTACAAAGGTATCTACGAAGTCTAGCAGTCTATTTGATGTTTGTCCGGCACACATGATATCTGCTGCAAAGATAAACATCGGTACTGCCAAAAGGACGATAGGGGATACCCCTGCTATTAACTGCTGTGTTGCAAGAAGTGGATTTAGATTTGGAAAGTACGTCACGATTACTGCTAATGGTGCCAAGATCATGGCTATAAACATTGGGAAATTTAATAAAAACAAAGTGAACATGATACCCATCAACATCCAAAGCATCTCTATACCTCCTCCTCGCTAGTATTTTCTGATACCGCATCGATAAAGCTATTTAGATCTGTTGTTATTTCTTGATCCATTGGTATCTTAATGATACTTGTTATATATAGATCGTTTTTCTCTTTAATGTTGAATATGAATGTTCTAAGATATTCGATGGCTGCTAGGAAAAATCCTAGAGGAACTACTGCGTAGATAAGATACATTGGTATTTGTAATGCGGGTGTAACTCTTCCTAAGTTCTGCACAGATAAAACATACCTATATGCTAAGGTTCCAAGGTATATCATAGCTGCTGATGAAACAAAAGAGATGATCATCATAGCTATTTTCTTGTACTTGTTACCTACCATATCAAATAAAATCGACATTGTAATGTGTCTTCCAGTTCTGGCACAATATCCAAGACCGAAAAAAGATACCAAAACCAGTAAAGCTTGTGCTACTTCTTCTGTAAATGTTATACTGCTATTCATTACTGTTCTCATAAATACATTGACGATAAGCAATATAGCCATAGCAATGATAGCAAAACTTAAAACAAATTCCTCAAATTTTGATAAAGTTTGATTAAAGAACTTATTCATTAATTTCCCTCCTCGCGCCATTAGGCCTATGAAGACTGAATTAGTTAGGGCATAGGCTAATACTGTGCAAAGGTTTTCAGCTCTGCTAAAAGCCTATGCCCCTTTCTTTACTATTAAATCTCTATAGACTTTTTACTTAACCAATAACTTTCTTGGATAGTTTGTGAAAGTTTCGCAACCGTTTTCAGTTACTCTAAAGGATTCACTAATTTCTACACCAAAATCTGATAACCAAATACCAGGAATCATGTGGAAGGTCATATTTGGTTGTAAAACTGTTTTATCCCCTGGTCTGAAACTAGCTGTATGCTCGCCCCAATCTGGTGGGTAGTTAAGCCCCATAGCGTACCCTATACGAGAGTCTTTAATAAATCCACTCTTAGCTATGCTCTTCGCCCATACTCTTTCTATGTCTTCACAAGTTACGCCAGGCTTTACAGCTTCTAAAGCATTACTAAGACCTTCTACTACTACAGCTTCTAGATCTCTTACCTTTTGTGGCGCATCTCCAATGATTAAGGTTCTAGCCAGAGGACAATGATATCTTCTATAGCAACCTGATAATTCAAGAATAACAGTCTCTCCATCTTGATAAGGTTCGTCTGTCCAACTTAAATGAGGCGTAGAGGTTCTAATGCCACTTGGCATAAGAGGTACAATCGCGGAATAGTCGCCCCCATACTCTTTTGTACCACTGATCTGTGCATGATACACGTCTGCCGCAGCATCACACTGTCTAACACCCTTATCAACACTCTTAAACGCTGCTTCCATTGCCTTTTCAGCAATTCTAGCTGCTCTTCTTATATATTCAACTTCCATATCAGACTTAACAATTCTTACCCAGTTTACTAGGTTTGTTCCATCTTTAAACTTGGCACTTGGTAGTCCTAAAGCCAATCTCTCTTGGCATTTTGCAGTATAATAATAGGTATCCATCTCTGTAGCAATAATCTTGTTGTCATACCCTTTTTCTTTAATGATATCAGAAACAAAATCCATTGGGTGCTTAATTAAAGATTGTACATAATCATCTGTATAGGGTCTTATGTTTTCCTCTCTAAGCCATGACGTTAGTCTAGCTGCATTAGAGTCTTGGCCTCTACCTACCCAAATAGGTTCCTCTTGATCAGCCATTACAATAATACACTGATGTACATAGAAGGACCATCCATCGAAACCAGTAAGGTAATTCATGTTTGCAGGATCTGTAGCAATAAGCACTTCAACACCATTTTCAATCATTCTTTGCTGTGTCTTTCTGAGCCTTTCCTTATACTCTTCTACCTGAAAATACAAGGTTTTTTCCATTGCTTAATATCTCCCTTCTTTATCAAAAGTTTTATTATCCTCGGTTGTAGATTGTCAATTGTCGACAATCTACTGAATAAAAAAATGTTTTGTCTTTAAAATCTTCCATCTTTATAGGATACGATATGTTCTCGTAATGCCTTTTTACATCTTTCTAAATCTTTACTCCTCAAGTGTTTAATGATCTCATAATGATCTGTTGCTGTAACTAGTAGGTTGCCCGTCTCATTTGTATCATATAACATAGCCATCCTGAGCTGAAAAAAAATCCCCTCTAAAATCTCTACTCTTCTAGAGCTACCTGATTTTTTCCATATAAACCTGTGGAACTCCATATCCTTCATGTTGATAATCATTGCTTTTTTTTCTATATCCTCAGGTCCATTCACTACCTGAATCATGCTGCTTACAATATTTTCTAAAGTGAGGAAATCTTCTTCTGACAGCTTGTTTTCACTAATTAAGATCTCAAGAATATTGTTTTCTAGCAAAAGTCTTATATCAAAAACTTCTTTTATATCCTCTAGTGTAAACTTTGTAATGTAAGTACCTTTTCGAGGAATAACTGTTACGATTCCTTCGTTCTGAAGTTCTTTTATTCCTTCTCTTACCGGTGCCCTGCTTATACCTAGGTTTTTAGCAACTTCTGTTTCCAGAATGTGGTCGCCTTCTTTATATACACCACACAAAATCATTTCTCTAATATAATCAACAACAATGCTGCATAAATTTTCCTTTTGATAATCAGCTGTCTTTACTAGCAATTTCCTTCACCTCCTCATAAACAGCTTTCTTGAAAGTTTCCCTTTGGGCCTAATCCCCTTATTAAGTATTCTAATTGAAGAAGATGGGGGATTGTCGACAATCAACAATATTTGTTGTCATAAATACATATTCGACATTTTTTTTAAATATCCTTCTTTTTTTATACTTTTTATTTTTTTCTAAATATTTTAATTAAATAAAAAACAACCGTTTGCAGAAAATCATATTGACACTGACACTTGTTTGAATTGTAACTTTGTTTAAAGTATAACACAATTAAATATTCATCACAATAGATCATTTAAATATTCTATACAATTATAAGCTTGAAAAATTTTACAGCAGAGGTGACTCCTGAGTTTTTCAACCCTTGCTCCGAAAAAGAATGTGTCGACAATCAACAACACTTCTTTACTATTTTTACTACCCAATATGATCAGCTGGTTCCTGAAGCTATAAAATTCTTTATCGCTTCAGTGCAACCTTTAGTAATTTCTATATATTGGGTTGATTTTATTTCTTCTCCATGCTATACTTTAAGCAAAATGAATATCTTGTTAAGCAAGTTTCGTTAAGATGAAAAGGGAAGTTTGGTGAAAATCCAACGCGATCTCGTCACTGTAATGGGGAGTTACTTTACACAGATGCCACTGGAAGAATCTGGGAAGGCGTAAAGTAGTTATGAACCTGAGCCAGGATACCTGCTTGTATAACTTTAAATCGTTCAAATTCACGATGTATGGATTTGGGATGTATTGTCTTATTCTCAATAACCTGTACATTGATGTGCAGGTTATTTTTAATATACTAAAACTTGTTAGGTGGTGATTTTATGCATTTATCGGATGGTGTTTTGAGCTTACCCGCGGTCACTGTTACCTCTATAGCAGCTGGTGGTATGCTGCTTCACTCAATGAAGGGTATTAAAGAAGAAGAAATAGCTAAGATTAGCCTTATGACAGCTACCTTTTTTACTTTTTCTTTAATCAGCATTCCTATTGGCCCTAGTTCAGTACATCCTTTACTGGCAGGTCTACTGGGGATTGTTCTAGGCAGGCGTAGCAGTATTGCTATATTTGTAGGACTTTTATTGCAGGCTCTTTTCTTCCAGCATGGGGGATTGACGACTTTAGGAATGAATACGTTACTAATCGCTTTGCCAGCAATGGTTTCCTTCAAAATTTTCTCACTATACAGTAAGAAAATTTCTGTTTATATTTTGGGGAGCTTTATAGGAAGCTTCGCTACCGTTTTATCTGTTTTACTGCTGGTGGTGGTTTTATTTTTCTCCAATGCCACCTACAGTGAAGGTTTTCTTTCTGTTATCAATCTTTTAGTACTAAGTCATCTACCGCTTTTAGTTATTGAAGGTTTTCTTACAGCCTTTGCTGTAGGCTTTATACATCGTATACGCCCCAATATGCTAGGGACTTATATATCCTAGGCTTTATCTATTTAAAGGAGTCGTGAAATTATGGCGTTAAAATCTATACCTACAATTAAAAACAGCCTGCCAAGTACTAGAAAAAGTTCTTGGGTTCACAGTTGGGAAACTAGGATCAAAGCCTCCACCTGCATTATGATGACTTTTGCCTTGGTATCCTTAAAGACACCAGAATTACTTATGTTGTCTTTTGCCCTACTGACTTTAATTGTATTATCTATGGGTATTTCCCCTAAACAAATTATTATCCGAATAGGTTTTTTCTCTCCATTTTTGTTGCTAATGACAGTACCTATTCTAGTAGGGGGCGGCCTGCCTATTAGTCAAGAAAGGCTTCAGTTGGCCTTGCTTTTACTTTTTAAAAGCTTATCAGCACTGCTTATTATGTTTATCATGTTTTTTAGTCAACCTATGCCTGTATTATTAAATGGTTTGTCTCATATGAAATTGCCGCCTTTTTTCATCTCTATCGTTTTTTTATCTTGGCGCTACGTATTTCTTCTTTGGGAAAAACTGAACCAATTTTACAAAGCACTAAAGGCCCGATTGTTTCAACCATCCTTTCATACTAAATCCTTTAAAATTTACGGTGAAATTATGGGGGGAATGGTAATTCGATCTATTGATAGTTCAGAAAAAATACATAAGGCTATGCTTTCCCGAGGCTTCAATGGGAAAATGCCTACTGCATCGCCTAAAGTTATTACGACACTAGATGTTTTCAAATCTATTTTTATCATCAGCAGTGTTATGTTTCTTCATATTATCGAAAAGTGGTGGCTTTAATGACAATTTTAGAGATTAAAGACTTAAGCTATACTTACTCAGATCAAACAGCAGCATTAGAAAAAATATCTTTTTCTGTAAAAGAAAGAAAAAAGATAGCAATTTTAGGAGCCAATGGTAGCGGCAAATCTACTTTGCTACAGCATTTAAATGGGTTGATTTTACCGCAGGCAGGTATAGTCAGCATCAAGGATACTATAATTTGTAAAAAGAACTTATCTTTCATTAGAAAAACAGTAGGTATTGTCTTTGATAATCCTGAAGACCAATTGTTCTCTACTACTGTTTATGAAGATATTGCTTTTGGTCCTAGAAATCTAGGATATACAGAAGAAAAAGTACAGGAATGTGTTGAAAGAGCTATCTCTTTGGTAAACATTCAAGATTTATCCCATCGCCCACCCTATAACTTAAGCCTTGGTCAAAAAAAGAAGGTTGCTATTGCAGGGGTTGTGGCTATGGAACCTGAGATTATGGTTTTTGATGAGCCTTTTTCAGGATTAGATCCTTACTCCCTTGAGCAATTCATTTATCTACTGGATAATCTTTATGATGCAGGTCATACATTACTTATCACTACCCACGATGTGGATATTGCCTATGGATGGGCGGATGAATGTATTCTCTTAAAAGAAGGAAAAGTATTGGCACAAGGACCTATGGATTTGTTAGAAGACCAGCTTTTAATGAAGAAAGCTCGGTTAAAAGTCCCTAGTCTATGTCAAATTTTTCATGATACCAACATGCAGCCTAAAACGATAGGTGAAGCAAGAGAGGCATTAAATAAGCTATTAAATCCACCTTCGTAGGAAAGTAGGAAGCTAAGATCCTACCAACTTATCTTGCATTTACAAAAGCAAGAAACTTTTTGGGAGATTAGCTTAAATATATTTAAGGAGGCAAATCGATGAAACAAATAAAAACTTTTTTACTTGTTATGGTAGTCTTTTTACTATTATCAGTACCCGTATATGCCCACAAAATGATGATAGAACCCATAGAATCGGGGATTGTCAGGGTTATCTATGCAGACGGAAGTTTTTCAGAGAGAACGGAGGTAGTGGCGTACAACGCTAATAATGAGGAGGTTTTTAGAGGACAGTTAGATACTGACGGGTATTTCTATTATGATGAGAACGACAGTGTAGCCTATCTTGTTGCTGACGATGGATTAGGTCATATGGTGACATGGAACATAGGCGACCCAGTAGCTACTACAAGCTCTCGTGGTAAGTGGTTAAGAATAGCCGCTATCATCTTTGTTTTTATAGGAATTAGTTTGGTATTTCACTTCCGTAAAAAAAGATCTTCTGCAAAGGCTTAGAAAAGTTTCCTCGCCAACTGTTATCCTGAGCATAGGGAAGGGTCTTGAAATAACGAAGTTTTTTCTTAATTCTAAGATCCTTCCACTCGTCTCAGGGTAACAAGTTATGGCTTAGGTTAACGTTAGGAATCTATCTCTTCTTTTTTTGTCCATCTATTGGCATCCCGTGTATTAAACTTATGCATCATAGCTTTAAAAGCTTCTTCCAAGTCGATATCCAATGAATTAGCAAAACAAAGTAAAATAAACAAACAGTCTGCCAATTCCATATCAATGGTGTTTTCAGCCTCATCCGATCTTTTAGGTTTTTCTCCATAATAATGATTTACTTCTCTAGCCAGCTCTCCAGCTTCTTCCGTTAATCTAGCCATCAGTGCTAAAGGGCTAAAATAGCCTTCTTTAAACTGTGAAATATATTCATCTACCTGCTTTCCCATTTCCTTTAGGGTCATACCCTTCTCCATTGACTTCACTTCCTTTCTTTATGATCCTATTCTAACATACCTTCCCATAATTTTTATCAGTATATATACAATATTTTTCCACCTGCCTCAAAACTTATTATACTTGTATTTTCTGGTATCTATTCAAAATTGGTTTACATAACATTCCTTTTCTTATATAATAACTCTATTGTATTACCTTGCAGCTGCTGAATCCTGTGTTTTCACAGGTACGGAGGAACCAATTTCGGGGTTAATCCATGTCTATGGTAGGGAGCCTTCTATCCCGCACCCGTCAGCTAACTTCGGAAGCGCTATTATGGAAGGAGTGTTTATTTATGCAGGGAAACAGTAAAAAGTTTGTAGCGGTAGTTTTGATTCTATTATTTCTATCGATACAAGTCACAGGGGTATTTGCTAACGATTCTTATGTAACCCTAAGATTCGGTAGCAGAGGAAATGAAGTTGTAAGACTTCAACAAGCACTACAAAGTAGAGGTCATTACAGTAGTACCGTTGATGGTATTTATGGTAAGCTAACAGAAAATGCTGTTATTAGCTTTCAAAGAGCCAACAATTTAACCATTGACGGCATCGCTGGTAGACAAACTCAATCAAGACTTTATGAGACAGTTTCCCTACAGACTTCTAATACTTCTTCCACTACCCTAAGATTTGGCAGTAGAGGAAGTGAGGTTGTAAGACTTCAGCAAGCACTACAAAACAAAGGTTACTACAACAGTGTGGTTGACGGCATCTATGGTAAGCTAACAGAAAATGCTGTTATCAATTTTCAAAGAGCCAACAATCTAGTCATTGACGGTATCGCTGGAAGACAAACACAGGGTAAGCTTTATGAGACTGCACCGGTGACGGTTTCTAGGGGTAGTACCCCAGCTAGAAGCCAAGACTCAGATGTATACTGGCTTTCTAGGATTATTCATGCTGAAGCAGGAGCAGAGCCCTACCAAGGAAAAGTAGCAGTAGGAAACGTTGTTCTCAATAGGGTAAATTCTAGGGAGTTTCCTAACACCATTTATAATGTTATCTTTGAATATTATAAAAATATTCCTCAGTTTAGCCCTGTAGCAGAAGGCACCATCTATAACACCCCTTCTCAAGAAAGTATACAGGCAGCCCAAGATGCTCTAAGGGGTTCAAGGCCTGTTGGCAACGCCACATATTTCTTTAATCCCGACAAAGCAACGGGACAATGGATTGTATCAAACAAAAGTTACGTAACGAGAATAGGGGATCATGTTTTTTATCAATAGTTTATGTTTTTAGTAAATCAAAGGACCACATATTTATTATGTGGTCCTTTGATTTACTTCTTTATTTGAAAGAATTTCTCTATATTCATTCATTTTATCTGTGTAATGCACCCTAAGATTTTGGGGAATGTCAATGGTGATTTGTTTTTCTAGGATTAAAGGAGGTCCTTGAAAAATATGTATCTCATCTGCCATATATATAGCTTCCTCTATATCATGGGTAACAAGAATAAGCAGTCTGTTTTTCTGCCTCTTGTAGTTCATTATATGTTGCACTAATTCTTTTTTTAGCTCTAAATGTATCCCTTTAAAAGGCTCATCCATCACAAGAATATCCCCTCCATAGGCGAAGGCCCTAGCAATGGAAGTCCGCTGTTTCATGCCGCCGCTCAATTCTTCTGGATAACAGTTCTTAAACTCTGATAAATTTACTAAAGACAAATAGCTATCTAGTATTTCCTGCTTTTCACTTTTCTTATAACCACTCCCCAAAACTAGTAAGATATTTTCTTCTACTGTTGCCCAAGGTAATAGCCTATCTTCTTGAAAAATATAAGAGCAGTTTTTCTCTTCTATTCCTTCAATAGCACCTTCATCCATAGGACTAAGCTTAGTGATTAAGTTTAGCAAAGTCGTCTTGCCACATCCAGAGGGTCCAAAAATACAATGAATTTTGTTATATACCAAGTTCATGTTAAAGTTACAAAGAACTTGAAGTTCTCCGTAAGCTTTATAGAGGTTTTTAATTCTTAGCTCCAACCTTGACACATCCTTTACTCACCTTTGATGATTTTTTTATAGTGATTTTCTCTAAACAATAGGCAAAAACCTTTTCAAATAAGAGGCTGAAGAAAATTACCACCAGTGTCCAAGCAAATAGGTCGCTGGAGTCTAGATAGATCTTAGCACTATAAAGGTGACTGCCTATGGCATTTCTAGGATGACTCAAAACTTCAGCTGCTACACTAACCTTCCATCCCAGCCCCAGTGAAGTTATACATGCAGCAGAAAAATAGGGCAAGATGGAGGGCAGATAGATTTTTTTAATAACCACCCATTTCTTCAAGCGATAGATCTTAGCCATCTGCAAAAGCTTCCTATCTATATTTGCAAGCCCTCCAACAATATTGGTCCAAATAACAGGAAAACACATGAGGAAACAAATAAAAGTAGGAACATTTGAAGATGAAAACCACATTAAAGCAATCATAATAAAAGACAAAACTGGCGTAGATTTAATAGCAACTATCAATGGATTAATTAAGTTGTAAATAAAATCATTCATACTAGAAATAATTCCTAAGATGGTTCCTACTACTATAGAAAAAAATACACCCATGGCTACACGACCTATAGAGGAAGCAATAGCCTGCCAAAAAGTTTTTAAGAATACCAACTCCTTTAATCGCATAAAAACATTGAAGGGAGATGGCAGATAAATATCTCTTTGAAGGATGCCATATACTATTTGCCAAATAATGATCCAAAATAGGAAAATAAAGATTTGGCTCAAAATCTTTCTCTTACCTCGTATAGTAAAATCCTTCATCTGCTAATTTCCCTCCGATGGACTTAGGTTCAAAGTCAAATAGCATTTGATAAAAATCCTGTAAAATTACCTTTGCCTCCTCAGCCTCTATGTAGACAATATTTGAGTAAGGAATTGCCTCCTTTGCAATAGCTGCATTAGGTAAAATTTCGTATTTTGCTATAAGTTCTGCTGCTTCCTCTACTTGCTGGTTAACGAAATCCACCGAATCCTTATATTCCTCTAAAAATATATTTAGTACTTCTAGATTGTTTTCAGCGAATTTCCTTTGCACGATGATACAGCCCATAGCTAGTTTACCTTCTTCCCCCACCGTTTTATTCCATTCCTCAGTAATATCTAAAGCAATCCTTAAATCTTTGTTACGCATCAATGCTGTAGATACATGGGGCTGCGGTAATAACGCCAGATCTACATCGCCTTCTATTAAAGCAGCAGCTAGTTCTGTATGTTGCAATTTATAGTCCAGCAGCACATCTTCATCAACTGCCAATTGATTTTCCTCTAAAATATACTGGAATATATAGTCCGCGGCAGTACCTTTACCACTGGTATTTACTTTTTTCCCTCTTAAGTCTTCTATGCTATGGATATTGTCTTCATTTTCAAGAAGATATAAAACACCTAATGTGTTGATAGCCACTAATTGAACCTCACCCTCCATTCTATTGTACAAAGTAAGTGCTAAATTCGTTGGTACCGCTGCTATATCTACTTCATTATTAATGATTTTTCCTACTAAATCATCTGGACTTCCCATTAGCAAAAATTCATAGTTTATAGCAGTATTTTTTTCTTCATTGTCCTCCATTAGCTTCGCCATCCCCATTCCAGTAGGACCTTTTAAAGCAGCAATCCGCAATGATAGTTCTTGGTTAATCTCGAGCGTATCCTCCTGTTGAGATACTTCCTTAGTACAAGCAACTATCCCCATCATCAAAATTACCACCATCAGTAAAGCTAAAGCTTTTTTTAGTGTGTGCTTCACAATTTTTACCCCCTTTTCATATTTGTTATTTCCTATTCATTAACGTTAACTTAAACCATAGTTTGCCATCCTGAGGGAAGCAAAGCGGAGTCATGGAGATGACAGACTAGGTAAAAACTAACCTTAATTTAAGATCCATTCACTACCCTCAGGGTGACAATTCTCACGCAGTCTAACGATTCTTCTAGCATGTATGTTTTTTATGTGTCTGAGAAACTGTCCCGTCGTGTACATAATAGTATCTCCACAAAAGTTGTTGCGGCGGAATAACAATTTCTAAATAAGAATAACTATGTTAAAATTTTAACTATTGTTTGCCTACGTATTCTAACAATAATTGTAAATTAAGTCTATTATACCCTTTCTGATTGTTTCTTTCAATAGTCAACTCATTCCAAACTATGGCTTTGTAAGTATTCTTTATATATGCTAAAATTATCTGTAGAATTAATTATTTTTCGATTCTTTCACAAATACAGTTTAAAACTTTTTTAGTAATTATTATATACAAATTTTATCATTTATGACAAGAAAGAGGTGTAACCATGTTTCATCGTAGTAAAGACATCTTAAATCAACCAGAGTGGTCTAATGTACGGGCTTTGTATAAGTCTAACGGTTTTACTGATGAAGAATTAGAGAAGCCTATTATTGCTGTTGTTAACTCCTTTAATACCATTTGTCCAGGTCATTACAACTTAAACAATCTTACACAATATGTAAGAGAAGGAATTCGAGCTGCTGGCGGTACTCCAGTGGAATTTGGCACAATAGCTGCTTGTGATGGTATGGCTATGGGGCATAAAGGTATGCGTCATATCCTTCCCACAAGAGAGTTAATTGCAAATGATATAGAAATGATGATGGAGGCCCATCGACTAGATGGTATGGTGCTTCTTGGATCTTGTGACAAGATTGTACCTGGTATGTTGATGGCAGCGGCTAGATTAGACCTCCCCGCTGTTTTTGTTAATGGTGGTCCAACCCTTCCAGGAAGAATGAAGGAAAATAATCCTTATGGAGGAGAGCATATCGATCACTCTATTATTCAGCAGTCCTTAGGTTCTCTTAATACCAATACCATGAGTTGGGATCAATATATGTGGTTAGAGGACAATGCTTGCCCTACTATTGGCTCCTGCGCTATGCTGGGAACGGCTAACACAATGTGCTGCTTAGCCGAAGCCATGGGTATGTCCCTTCCAGGAAGTGCTGTAATACCAGCGGTTTATAGTCATAGAATGGCTGTTGCTTTTCAAAGTGGTAAAGCTATTATGACGTTGATCAATAAAGGAATTAAAGCTAGACAAATCATTACCCGTGAGGCTTTAATCAATGCCATAAAGGTGAACTCTGCTATAGGAGGCTCCACTAATGCTGTTCTTCATACATTAGCCATCGCTTATGAAGGAGAAATAGACTTAACCTTAGAAGACTTTGGCAGTATCAGCAGAGAAGTTCCCCATCTTTCCCCTATGATTCCCGGAGGACCTTATGCCCTTTTAGACTTCTATGAAGCCGGCGGTATCCCTGCCATCATGAAACAACTAGAAACAGTTCTTGATTTAGATACCATGACGGTAACAGGGCATAAGCTTCAAGAAAACATAAAGCATGCAAAAGTATTAAATAAAGACGTTATAAGAGATTTAAGTAATCCCGTTACCACCAGCAGTGGTATTGCTATATTGAAGGGAAACTTGGCACCTGAAGGAGCAGTAACAAAACCTTCTGCCATACCTAAGGATGCCTTGAAATTTACTGGACCAGCAGTAGTTTTTGAAAGTGAAAAAGAAGCTTTAGAAGAAATTGCTGCCAATAAAGTAAAAGCTGGTAATGTTCTCGTCATAAGAAATGAAGGTCCTAAGGGTGGACCTGGTATGCCGGAAATGTATAAGGCAATGAAAATGCTTGTAGGCATGAATCTAGGCAGTAAGGTTTGTGTAATTACTGACGGTCGTTTCTCCGGTTCCAATAATGGCTGCTTTGTTGGCCATATCTGTCCAGAGGCTGCTGTTGAAGGTCCCATCGCTTACGTCAAAAACGGAGATGTCATATCCGTAGATGTAGAGGGTGGGTCCATAGAAGTATTATCTGAAGACTTTGAAGACCGCCTAAAAGAAAAAATTCAGCTGCCTAAAAACAAGTCTAAAGGATACCTCCATGTATATTCGAATATCGTTACCTCTGCTTCTAGAGGAGCCGTTATTCCTACTCGTGAAGAGTCTTAGTTAGAAAGTCAACAGTCTGAAGGCTGTTGACTTTCTAGTTTTTTCTTTAATTATATAATTACCAAAAATCACTATTTAAAATTTTCTAAATTTCTATAAATTTTTCTTGCCTTCTACTCCATTCCCCTCTATAATAGTACTATTAATCTAAATTCAAAAGATATCAGAGCTTTAAAATCCAGTATTTAGCAGATATATTGAAGATAATCTATACTGTTAAAGATGTTCAGGGGAGGAGAGAGCCTAGGAGGATTTTAAAATTAAATAGACATTTACAGTAATTATATGATTAAGGGGGATGCTCAATGGCAAAAAAGACACCAAATCGTTGGTTTGTAGTACTAGGTGCTGTGCTTTTGCAAGTATGTATAGGTTCTATTTATTCCTGGAGTTTGTTTAATGAACCTCTTATGCAGACCTTCGGCTGGCAAAGTAATGAAGTAGTTCTTACTTTCTCCATAGCTGTTTTCGTATTTGCTTTTACAACCATTTTTTCTGGCAGGCTTCAAGACAAGATCGGGCCAAAAAAGGTTGCCACCATTGGAGGGATATTATATGGTACTGGTTTACTGCTGACCTCTACCGCCACTTCTATTATACAGCTATATCTCTATTATGGTATTGTTGCCGGTATTGGAGTTGGTTTTGCTTATGTATGCCCTCTATCCACCTGTGTAAAGTGGTTTCCCGAGAAAAAGGGATTTATTACTGGTATTGCTGTAGGCTCCTTTGGACTGGGGAGCTTAGTTTTTAAATCCATCATTGAGTTTTTCCTTGATTCCAAGGGGATTTCTGCAACCTTTTTTTACTTAGGAATCATCTATCTGGTTCTTGTAGTAGCAGGAGCTCAATTTTTAAAAGTTCCTCCAGAAGGGTATGCTGCATCGATTAAGAAAGTCAATGTTTCTTCTGATGAAATTAACTTTACAGTAAAAGAAATGCTTAGAACCAAGTCCTTCTATCTTATTTGGGTAATGTACCTATTTGCAACCATCAGTGGTTTACTGGTGATAGGTCTTGCAAAAGATATAGGTATTGAATTGGCTAACCTCGAGCCTCATACTGCCGCTAATGCGGTTGCTATGATCGCCTTTTTTAACGCCAGCGGAAGACTTGTATGGGGCAGCCTTTCAGATAAATTAGGTAGAATAAAGGTCGTGTCTATGATGTTGGCAATAACTGCTGTAGGTATGATTATGATGAGCATTACTTCATTAAGCTTCGTCACCTTCTTTATTTATGTTGCTGCCATTACCTTCTGCTTCGGAGGATTCCTAGCAGTGCTTCCAACTGTTACAGGAGAGTTCTATGGGATGAAAAATTTAGGTGCCAACTATGGTATTGTTTATCAAGCCTATGGTTTATCTGCTTTAGTTGGACCTATGGTGGTGACTTATGTAGGAGATCTTAAACTTAGCTTTATAATTGCTGCCATACTAGCAATTATAGGTGGTCTGATGAGTTTAATGATTAAACCGCCTTTGGCTGCTTCTTCATTAGCTACAACTTCTAAACAGGCGGCATAGGCAACTCCTTCCTACCTATCCCAATACTTAGAGACGGAGTGCTAGTTTCTGGAGAAAAAAAGTGTACTATATACGATTAGGGAGTGGACCTGAGGTCTACTCCCTAATTTTTATGTCTTTTATGTACTTAACCTTCGCCTTAATGGGTTGCAAATGTAGCTCTTAATAATAAACTAAAAATCTATTTCTAATACTACAGGACAGTGATCACTGCCCATAATACTTGAATGAATTTCTGCCTTCTTTAGTAAGTCCTTCAGCCTTTCAGATACAATAAAATAGTCAATTCTCCAACCTGCATTTCTCTCCCTAGCTTTTCCCATATAGGACCACCAAGTATAGGCTCCTTCTTGATCTGGATAAAAATATCTATACGTATCTATAAACCCTGTATCAAGTAATTCTGTCATCTTTTGTCTTTCTTCATCTGTAAAACCTGCATTTCTTTTATTGGTTTTGGGATTTTTTAAGTCGATTTCCTTGTGGGCTACATTGAGATCCCCACATAAAATCACTGGCTTTACTGCATCTAAGTTTTTTAGATGATTTCTAAAGGCATCCTCCCAAATTCCTCTATAATCAAGTCTTGCCAACTCTCTCTGAGAATTAGGGGTATATACATTCACTAGATAAAACTCTTCAAACTCTAAAGTGATCACCCTTCCCTCTTGATCATGCTCTTCTATCCCCATACCATACTTAACAGATACTGGCTCTTTTTTTGTAAATATAGCTGTTCCAGAGTAACCCTTTTTCACTGCGTAATTCCAATACTGCTGATATCCTTCTAAATCTAAATCAATTTGACCTTCCTGTAACTTGGTTTCCTGAAGGCAAAATATATCTGCATCTACCCCTTTAAAATAGTCTAAAAATCCTTTGCCTACACAAGCTCTAAGACCATTGACATTCCAAGAAATAAGTTTCATAGTGATCCTCCGTGTTTTTATTTTTAGGATATACAACTTCCACCTTTTTTAATTCTATTTCTACTTAGTTTTATCCTCTCTCCTAGCAAAAAAATAAAAAACCATCAAAGAAATATACAGTTATATCTTCCTTTATGGTTTTTTCTCCGTCTTGGAGTACCTATTCTATTGTGTCAAATTATGTCCTTTGTTCAGTAGCGTGGACTTTTACCCTTCATTCTATAATAATATATAAAATCCTAACAGTATATAGTATAGGCATCGATATTTTCAATAAACTACTACTTTTCACTAAAGTCATTAAAGGTTTACTTTAACCCAGTGCCGATCCTAAGGTAGATTTAACACTGTATTGAGAACCAACTCAAACTTATCTAAGTTAACACCACCAGGTGCATCAATATCGAATCCAACAGGATAATTAGGATCAACAGTATCTGTTGCAGAGCCCCAAGGAAGTGCAACATCAAATACATTTTCAGAAACCTTTATTTGTTCATTTGCTGGTATAGAAGTTCCACCTGGTGGAAAATAATCCATATATACTGCCAGACGATTGACATTAAGATTAATAATTACATTTTCCCTAATTCTAATGGAGTGAATTTCACTGAAATCGTTAGGCCCTGGCACAAAAAAGATAATGGAACTGCCGGAGCGACCTTGATGGTCAATATAGTTTCTCTGCACTAAAATAGTGGCATCCTGAAAACCAATAGGAGTCGGTTGACCAAAAAAGATAATAACGTTTGAATTTGTATTAAATAGTGTGAAGCCTGTAAAGCTAGTGGCGTTATTATCTTGAACAATAATATCTCCTGAAAAAGTAGTATTAGAGCTTCCCTCCACTAGAATAGCCCTCAGACTAGTCGTCCCTCCAGTGAAAGTATTCCCTGATATCATGGTTCTTCCATCTAAAGCAATAATATTTAAAGAATGACTATTACCAGTATGAATAAACTGATTTCCTAAAATAGAAAGGTTTTGACCCGTAATAAAGGCATTCCTTCTTCCACCTTCCATAATACAACAACTAATTGTAATATGATCAAAAAGCTCCACGGGCATATCTATACCAATAGGGGTTTTCGTTGGTATAGATATGAGAGCATTAAGCCCTTCGGTAGCAGATGTAGGTCCAATAAAGTGAATATTATCTACGGTAACATTATCTGCCATAATTCGTAGGCTAGAGGTATTATCTAGCGTATTTGGAAATGTGACCACAGTATCGTTTGCTGAAAATCCTCGTAGGGTCAGCGGTTTATCTATCAAAAGAAATGAAGCTTGGTTATATGTTCCAGGAAAAACAAGTACAGTGTCTCCAGGTGATGCTGCTGTGATAGCTGCATCTATCGTTGTATAAAATAATTTTTCGTTGGAATTATAAATTCGGTGATCCAATAAAGTGATGTTTCCCCCAATAGTAATAAAGCTAATATCCTGATTTGCAGCAAAGTTAATTTCAGCACCAGGAGCCATTCCCATAAGCCTTACAGCGGTTGTTCTATTTATTGGAGGCTCCATACTTAAATCAAATATATTTGCCTCTAAATTAATAGTCGTGATGGTAGGATCATTTAGTAAAGAAATCAATTCTAATGCTGTAGAAGCTGAAGCTGCTGTTTGAAGACTTAATCTTTCAAGATAAAGAGAAGCAGTAACATTTGTTTGTATTCCCGCCAATGACTGTAATATTACAGGAGAATCAGAAGTATGATTTCTTAAGGTAAGAACACTGGGTTCTATAACAGATACAATAGCATATCCAGTATTTATTTGTCTTCCATCCTGTGACCCATAAGTGGTTCCCTCAACCAAAAGCCCATTCAAAAATAATGAAAACTGATTAGCATTTCCTCCCGATATATAGAAACTTACTTCATAGTCACCAGGTGTATTAATAAAAATTTCCTCATTCCCAACTATATGACCTATTTCTCCAACAATTATACCGTTTGAATCAAATGTAACATTTGCTTCTTCAAGCACTACCTGCTCACAAGTGTTATAGATATAACCATAATCAGTGATACCAGCACCCGGTGGACCCTCTGGACCTGCTGGACCCTCTGGACCCTCTGGACCCTCTGGACCCTCTGGACCCTCCGGACCCTCTGGACCCTCCGGACCCTCTGGACCTGCTGGACCTGCTGGACCCTCTGGACCTGCTGGACCCTCTGGACCTGCTGGACCTGCTGGACCTTTTGGTGCTTTTAACCGTAAAGGTGGACAACCCTCTACAATAACATCCACCTCACTAACTTGTACTTTTGCGCCTGGCGGATAGGGGCAAGAATTTACATTTTTGTTTAAATTTAAAAAAGAAGCTTTTAATTCTCCCTGTCCAGCTCTCCGTACAGCATATGAGTTAGGTGCTTTTTTTTCTGTTATATACAACGAAGAACTTGGTTGACAAGCAAGTTTTTTGTTGTTATTTGAACTGCCTTTTTCATTATTCATATTCTATAGCCTCCTCTACTCTATATTTGTATCATTAACGTTAACTTAATCCATAATTTCTCATGCTGAACAAAGCAAAGCGGATGAAGGGATATTCGGGTTAAGAAAGCCACAGGTCTAAGAGAATTTTGCAAATAATTAGGATGAAGTTAACGTTTATGTTAATTGTATAAAACTTTCTAAGTAATAGCTTTTCCATAAAACATGGAAGTTCTATTAACCTTTACCATCAGTATATGTGCAGTTAAAGTTTAGTGTGTTAACTTTTTAGGGGGATAAATATGATATAAAAAGCATAAGTATCCCTAGCAATTTTAATCTATCAGAAACTACATTTCCTTGTTATGTGCTATAATAAAAATAATTGATTTTTCAAAACTTTTAATAAATTTAATATTTTTGATTTGTATGTATAGATATCTGTTGCTAATGTTACGTTTTAATATACTCTGCTGAAGATTTTGTTCTATCTGAAAAGTGCAGTCTCGAACTTCATAATGTAATTCTTAATATATTACGGTGTATGAGCATATGTTTATAAGCAAAAGTTTCTACAGGCGTAGAATTTTTTAAAAAAAACGGAGGGAGAAAATCTATGGACAGCATTACAAAAGCAAGTACTGGGATGAAGAGTTTAGATGAGGTAGTTGATTATTTGAGATTAGGAGATAACGTAGTTTGGCAGGTAGATGCCATCAATGATTACAAATACTTCGTCAACCTTTTTGTGAAAAATGCTATTACAGCAAACAGAAGGGTTGTTTACATGCGATTTGCACAGCATGACTCCCTCATTGAGGAAGCAGCTGGAGAGGTCACTATATATCAATTAGATGCATGTAGAGGCTTTGAATCTTTTTCAACACAAGTATATGATATCGTCTCCCGAGAGGGCAAAGAGGTCTTTTATGTATTTGACTGCCTTTCGGATTTGCTTACTGCATGGGCTAATGATCTTATGATAGGAAACTTTTTTATGATCACCTGTCCCTATCTTTATGAATTAGACACCATTGCCTACTTTACCCTATTGAGAAATAAACACTCCTTTCAAACCGTAGCCCGCATACGTGAAACTACCCAGCTCCTGATGGATCTATACAATTGTGAAGGCCGTTACTATGTACATCCCTTGAAGGTCTGGGACCGTTATTCTCCTACTATGTTTTTACCCCATGCCTTGGAAGGGGATCTTCTAAGCCCCATCACCAGCAGTGTAGATGCTGCTAGGCTCTTTACCATTATGCCTAATATATGTATGGAAAATGAAAGGAGAAATCTAGACTACTGGGATAAGCTATTTCTCAATGCAATAGAGGTATATAAAGTTATGTTGGAGGGAAAAGAAACTGCTGCTGAAGAGGGAAAAGTGATAGAACAATTATGCAAACTGATTATTGGAAGAGACCATCGTATTTTATCCCTAGCTAAGAAATATCTTTCTCTCAAAGACCTACTGGATATAAAGGCAAGACTCATCGGCTCTGGGTACATAGGAGGAAAGGCTGTAGGAATGCTTATAGCTAGATCTATCTTATTAAAAGATAATGATTTCCATTGGAATGATTATCTGGAGCCTCATGACTCCTACTACATAGGTTCTGATGTCTTTTACTCCTATATTGTGCAAAATGGCTGGTGGAAGTTAAGAATGCAACAGCGCAGCAGTGAAGGCTATTTTCAAGTAGCTTCTGATTTAAAGGAAAAAATGCATAAGGGTTCTTTTCCTGCAGCCGTGAAAGAACAATTTCAACAAATGTTAGAGTATTTTGGACAGTCCCCTATCATTGTTCGTTCCAGCAGCTTGCTGGAAGACGCTTTTGGCAATGCCTTTGCTGGAAAGTATGAAAGTATTTTTTGTGTAAATCAAGGAACACCTGCTGAAAGATACCAGCAGTTTGAAGACGCCGTAAGGAAGGTTTATGCAAGTACCATGAATGAAGATGCCCTTGCCTATCGTCTACAAAGAAGGTTGGATAAAAGAGATGAGCAAATGGCTATTCTTGTGCAGCGGGTTTCTGGTGCCCATCATAACCAATACTTTTTTCCCGACCTTGCAGGGGTAGGCGTTTCCTACAATACCTATGTGTGGAAGGAAGACCTTGATCCTCATGCTGGTATGCTTCGACTGGTACATGGCTTGGGCACAAGAGCCGTAGATCGTGTAGAAGGAGATTACCCAAGAATCGTAGCTCTAGACAAACCTTTACTGCGACCTCATGCAGGACTTGATGATTTGCGGAAGTATTCTCAACACGAGGTTGACGTCTTAAATACAGCCTCAAACCAGTTGGAGGTTGTTTCATTAAATGAAATGGATTATGAAAATCGCAGGGATTTAATGGCACTTATTGGTGTAAGAGATTATGAAGCAAACAAGCGTATGAAGGAACTAGGGATAAAGGGGCCAGATCTTTGGACATTAACCTTCGACAATCTTATGACAACCACCGCTTTTCCTCAAATTATGCGTAGGATGCTGAAAACCATTAAGTCGGCTTACCAATACCCCGTAGACATAGAATTTGCTATAAATTTCTCTAAAGATCAAGGTCCTAATATTAATTTACTACAATGTCGACCCTTGCAAACAAAAGGGCTTAAAAGCAGAGTGCTTATACCTTACGATATTCAAGAAGAAAGAATCCTCTTCAAATCTAAAGGTCATTTCATGGGGGGCAATATATCTCAATCCCTAAAAAGAATTGTTTATGTTGACCCTGAGAAATATAGTATCCTTAATCTATCGGAGAAGTATGAAATTGCTCGTATCGTAGGAAGACTAAACAAACAAATACATGATAGAAAAAATTTACCGACAATGTTAGCAGGGCCTGGAAGATGGGGTACCAGCAATCCTTCTTTAGGTGTTCCCGTAGCTTTTTCAGAGATTAATCATATGGCGGTGATGGTTGAGATCTCATTTTCAAGTGCAGGACTTATACCAGAATTGTCCTTTGGAACTCATTTTTTTCAAGACTTAGTAGAAACAGATATATTTTACACTGCTTTATTTCCTGAAAAAAACAATGTGTTCTTTAATCATGGCTTTATAAACCGACAACAAAATATTTTCAATCAGCTGTGTCCTGACAAACTGCAATTTGAAGGTATTATCAAGGTATATGATTTCACTGATCGAGACTTAGTGCTTATGTCAGATGTTCTATCTCAGGAGGTAGTGTGTTTTTTAGAAGAAAAATAGAATGAAAAAAAGTACGCTGACTCGTAGAGCATCCACACTACGAGTCAGCGTATTTTATTTTTATCGAGGAAGTTAGCTTGTACTTATAAATCATTAGCGTTAACCTAAACTATAATTTGTCATCCTGAGCGGAGCAAAGCGTAGTCGAAGGATCTTAGAATTAGCAAAATTCCTCGTTATTCCAAGATCTTTCGCTACGCTCAGGAAGACACTTCGACAGAATTTTAGAAATAATTGTATTAAGTTAACGTTTATGAATTATAGATATATTTATAATGTAATACATATAGAAGATTTTTATACTTTTAATATGTATTATAGTATACCTTGAGCATACATTGCATCAGCAACTTTTAGGAATCCAGCTATATTAGCACCAACCATAAGGTTATTTTCATAACCATATTCTTTTGCAGCACTACTTGCATTTGTATAAATATTTACCATGATTTCCTTGAGTTTAGCATCCACTTCTTCAAATGTCCAAGGGTATCTCATGCTATTTTGACACATTTCAAGGCCTGAAGTAGCAACGCCTCCAGCATTAGCAGCTTTCGCAGGACCAAATACAACGCCATTTTCTAACAGTATTTCTACTGCTTCAGGGGTAGTTGGCATATTGGCACCTTCACCAACTGCAAAGCAGCCATTAGCAATAAGTGTCCTTACCGCTTCTTCATCAAGCTCATTTTGAGTAGCACAAGGAAGGGCAATATCGCACTTCTCTGACCAAACACCTTGACAGCCTTCTGTATACTTTGCATTTGGATGATATTTTATATATTCACTTATTCTTTTTCTTTCAATTTCTTTGATTCGCTTTACAGTATCTACATTAATACCATCAGGATCATATATATATCCATTGGAATCACTTACAGTTACAGGCTTGCCTCCTAGATGGTATACCTTCTCCGCTGCATAGATAGCAACATTACCAGAACCAGAAATAGCAACAGTAGCACCTTCAAAGGACTTACCCTTAATCGCCCTCATTGCTTCCTCCATGAAGTAGCAAAGACCATAGCCAGTGGCTTCTGTTCTTACAAGACTTCCACCCCAAGATAATCCCTTACCAGTTAATACACCTGTAAAGTCATTTCTGATTTTTCTATACATACCATATAAATAACCAATTTCTCGTCCACCAACACCAATGTCACCTGCTGGAACATCTGTGTTTTCCCCTATATGTCTGTAAAGTTCTGACATAAAACTCTGACAGAATCTCATAATTTCTGCATCCGACTTTCCTTTAGGGTCAAAATCGCTTCCACCTTTGCCGCCACCTAGTGGTAGCCCAGTTAATGAGTTCTTGAATATTTGTTCAAATCCTAAAAATTTTATAATACCAATATAAACGGAAGCATGGAATCTTAACCCACCCTTATAAGGTCCTATTGCACTATTGAATTGAACTCTAAAACCTCTATTTACTTGAACTTTACCATGATCGTCTACCCATGGCACACTAAAAATCATTTGTCTCTCAGGCTCAACAACTCTATCAAATATTCCTGCTTCTACCCACTGTGGGTGTCTTTCTGCTACGGGCTCTAAGGATTCTAAAACTTCTCTTACTGCCTGATGAAACTCTGGTTCATTTGGATTTCTTTTAATAACTTGTTCCATAATATTTCCTAATAACTTCATTGCTATCAAACTCCTAATTTAGATTAAGTAATAAAAATGCTTGCAAGCAAATTACTTTAGTATAATTTATACAAAGTGCAATGTATAATAATGAATTATAACAAAAGTGAAATAGATTTGCAATATGTAATATTCTAAATTTTCGAAAACATGATGTTTTTTTTTAGAACAAACGAAGTTCAGACTTTTCTTAAGAAAAAAAGACTTATTCTTTAAGAGAATTTATTAGTTGGTTCATTTCGTCTTTTGTTAAGTTCCTCCATTCTCCTATCTTTAACCCTCTTAGTTTAATATTCATAATTCGGATTCTTTGAAGTTTTTCAACCCTATAGCCAAAAGCCTGGCACATCCTTCGAATTTGTCGATTCAATCCTTGCGTAAGAATGATTTTAAATACTTTATCACTCATATATTTTACCTTGCAGGGTTTTGTTTGTTGTCCAAGAATCTTTACTCCAGTGGCCATACCTTGCATGAAGTTCTTAGTGATTGGTTTGTTGACCCTTACAATATATTCTTTTTCATGGTTATTTTCTGCACGCAAAATTTTATTTACAATATCTCCATCATTGGTAAGTAGAATTAGACCTTCGGAATCCTTGTCTAGTCTTCCTATAGGAAAAATTCGCTCAGGGTGATTGACAAAGTCCACAATATTTCCTACCACATGTTTTTCCGTAGTGCAGGTTATTCCTACGGGTTTATTCAATGCAATGTAAATTGCACTTTTTTTAGTCCCAATAGATTTTCCATCAATATGTACTCGATCTCCAATTTCTACAGTACTGCCAAGTTCTGCAACTACACCATTAATCGTTACTCTTTTTGCTCCAATCAACTTGTCAGCTTCTCGCCGAGAACATATGCCTGTTTCACTAATAAATTTATTAATTCTCATTGAAATTACCCTCTTTGCTTATTGGTTTACAAATATCTCTTATTAATTTTATTCACTAAAAATTACTCTAATTAGCTATTCATTAGCGTTAACTTAGTCCATAATTTGTCATCCTTCGTTACTCCAAGGTCCTTCGCTACGTTTGGGATGACAGTTCGAAAAAGTTTTGGTAATAATTGTATTAATTTAACGCTTATAACTAGCTATCTGCTTTGTAACTACTGATATTTTTCCCTAAGTGTGGCATTGCATACGGTGGAAAAACGAAAACAATGTGACAGACATCAAACTCTGCCACATTGTTACTAGAAGCTAATCTATAGTACTACTCTACAATTAATCGCTTCATAATTTCGTTGCTTCTTTTAATAAAGTTGCCCATGGCTTCAGGAGAAAGAGGTTTATGACTCATCACTGCCAAATCGTATACTTGATGAACGATGAAATTCAATATCTCTGTTTCTTCCTCAGCGTGTTTTAAAATGTATTGAACAAGAGGATGTTTCTTGTTCAGTACAAGTATTTCCTCTGTTGGAATTGTATTAGGATTAAAGCCACCCATACTATATCTCTTCATCATTTCTTGCATTCTTCTGCTTTCTTCTGCAAGGATAATCATTCCTGCAACTTCCTGAGATTTTAAACTTTCCAGCTGAATTTTACAGTCTTCTTTATTAAGTATCTTGTTGAAAACCTTTGTTAAAGCTTCTGTCTCTTTGGTACTAACCTCTTCATCTGCTGCTTGATCCTTATCCTTCATTAGCTCTGTAACATTTGAATCTACCCTTTTGAAACTGATCTCGTTCTTTTTCATCTCCATATGGGATATAAAGGCGGAATCAATATTATGGTCTAAAATCACAGCCTCCAAATCATGTTCTTGCAGCATCTTAATATACTGTGCCTGTTGTACATCATCAGAAACATAATAGATTTGCTTGTTTGTTTTTTCTCCATAGTTTTCAAGGTATTCTTCAAGTGTAACGTATTGCTGTTTTGTGGTCTTATACAGAATAATAGATTCTACCTTATCATAAAACTTAGTGTCTTTTAGTATACCATATTTAATAAAGGGACTGATGTCCTCCCAAAATTTTTCAAAACCCTCTCGGCCTGATTTAAATAGACTATTTAGCTTATCTGCTACCTTTTTGGTAATATAATCAGATATCTTTCTAGTAAATCCATCATTTTGTAAAAAGCTTCTGGAGACGTTTAGGGGTAAATCTGGACAATCAATTACACCCTTTAAAAGCAGTAAAAACTCTGGAATGACTTCTTTAATATTATCTGCCACAAAAACTTGATTATTATATAATTTGATACGCCCTTCCATTGTATCAAACTCTGTATTCAACTTAGGGAAGTACAAAATTCCTTTTAAATTAAATGGATAATCCATGTTAAGATGAATCCAGAAAAGAGGCTCTTGGAAGTCTCTAAAAGTTTTTTGGTAAAATTCTTTATACTCCTCATCTGTACAAGTATTTGGCTGCTTTGTATATAAAGGTGCTACGTCATTTAAAGCTTTGGCTTCCTCAATAATGATATTTCCATCTTCATCTTTTTCTGGTTCCTTGTCGGCTACCTCAAAGTGGATGGGATAGGGCATAAAGGAACAGTACTTTTCAATAGTAGATTTTACCGTATACTCTTTTAAGAAATCTTCCCCATCTTCTCCTAGATATAGGGTGATTTCTGTACCTCTGGTAACTTTATTACTGCTCTCCATCTCAAATTCTGTCTTACCATCACAACGCCATCGAACTGCTATAGCATCTTGCTTATAGGATAAGGTATCGATTTCTACCGTTTCAGCTACCATAAAGGAAGAATAAAATCCAAGACCAAAGTGTCCGATGATCTGATCTATGTCTCCTTTGTCTTTATAGGTTTGTAGAAAATCCTCTGCTCCTGAGAAAGCAATTTGATTGATATACTTCTTCACTTCCTCCTCTGTCATACCTATACCGTTGTCAATAAATTTTAGTGTTTTTGCTGTTGTATCTAAAACAACCTTTACTTGAAAATCTGCATTTTCCCTTAAATCTGCCTCACCTAAGCTATTTAATCTTTTTACTTTAGTGATAGCATCACAAGCATTTGATATTAGCTCTCTGATGAAGATATCCTGATCCGAATATAACCATTTTTTAATGATAGGAAAAATATTCTCGCTGTGAATTGATAAATTTCCTTTTTCTTTATTCATTATAATATCCTCCTTATCACTTAACATGATTTATGTAGTAGTTTTATTTATAGGTACAAAGCGTTGTCGTGATAGATATCCTCCGTAACATTAAAATTCCTAGAGGTATCTCTATATTCTTTGTACAAATCTATATTACAACTATATGAATTTTTAGTCAATACAAAATTAGCACTCTCTTTAAAGGAGTGCTAATTTTGTACCTTCTTTCTCTATAAAAATAGGAGCCTCCCTTTAATTTTTTTTAAAGTGGCTCCTATTTAATCAAAACATTATTTTAAATAGTTAACTCCAATTAGTATTTATAAACACCTCTATTAAGGGCATCTCTAACAGCAGAGATGATTTTTCCTGCTCTAAGGGTAGCTCCTGTAAAAGTATCTACATCTTCTGTTACAATATTACCTGGCTCATATAGGTGGTGCAAACTTTCTCGAATATCTTTTCCTACAAGATGTTGAATTAATTGCTCGTGCTGTTCTCTTAATCCTATCATTACTTGATCTTCTTTTTCTGTTCGATAATCCTTGCCACCATGATAAAGCTGCCTAAAGTTAATGTCTGTTACAATATTATTTTCTAGTTTAAACTCAACAGAAACCTGAATATCTCCTCTATCTGCAAATATACCTCTATAGGTTCCGTTTTCATAGTTATGTATGTGCTTGGTTTGTGGTGCCTGGGGCTGACCACCGATATAAATAGAAGAAGTATCACCATCCCACTTTACTTCTTTACCAAGGGTTTCTGATACAAATTTTAATGGCACATAAGTTCTTCCATTATAAATAAACCCAGCTTGATCAGCAGGTGGTGTTTTTTCTACCCCCTCAACATAATACTTTAATGGTCTAAAGGATACTTCTATTTGTGTTCCAGTGGCATAAGCTATACCGGTCATTAAGGTGGCTCCTACCAGTAAGCCAGAAATAAACTTTTTCATTGAAATCCTCCTTTGATGATATGAGATTTTTACGCCTACTTATGTTTATGTATACAAAGCCTACACTTCCAAACCCATATTCTCCAGACAACCCTCCTTTTGAAAATACGTAATATATGATAATAATTATCGTTACTATGTATTATATGTTTTCAAATTCGTTTTGTCAATATTTTTAGGTATTTCAACAATATTTTAATTCCTTTGGGTACATTAGTGCCAAGTTTAAGTATTTAATAAAACAAAGGCTATACTTTCAACCCTTAGCTAAGTTTTTAGCTAAAAACAGAAATTATAGCCCCTATTACTAAAATTCAATTATAAAATCTCCTATCAAAACTTACCCTGCTTTGGGAAATGTGACAATTAATTTAAATAAATCCCCATCTATATTTATTTCTAGCCTTCCTTTTTGTAGTTCTATAAAACTTTTGGCTATGGAGAGCCCTAGTCCTGATCCTTCTGTGTGTCTAGACCTATCTCCCCTTGTAAAGCGTTCTGTAATCTCACTGGTATCAAAATTCATTTCATAAGCAGAAATATTTTTGAATATAAAGCGTACTTCCTGTTGGCTCTCTACAAGGTCTATATAGACCCTTGAGTTTGGCATGGCATACTTTAGAATATTGCTCATAATATTTTCAAATATTCTATAGGTTCTCTTGCCGTCAAGTTTACAGATAATTTTATTTTCTGGTGTATTTATTTTCATTTGAAGGGTACTATCATTGATTTTTTCCTCTAATTCTCCTAATGTCTGTCTAAACAAAGCAACAACGTCTAAATTTTCTAAAGAAAGTTCAATATTCCCACTACTTGCCTTGCTGGCTTCAAACAAATCCTCAATCAGTACCTTAAGTCTTTTTGATTTTTTATCTAGGATTCCTATAAATTCTTTTTGAGCCTCTGGTGTATTGTCCTCTTTTTTCAATAAATCTACATAAGTGATGATAGATGTGAGAGGGGTTTTTAGATCATGAGATACATTTGAAATAAGCTCTGCCTTCATTTTTTGGCTTTTTGTTTCCTTATCTACAGCCAACTGAAAGCCGTCTTTAATATTGTTTAGGTTTTCAGAAATGGGGCTTAGTATGCCCATGTCTTCATCAAGTGTAATAGCAAAGTTTCCTTCTGCTAATTGATTGCTGGCACCCTCTAAAGCCTTAACCCTATCTATCATTTTTAGTAAATATTTGAATAGGAAGATACTATAAACAATAGCCAAGATAACACCAAAGAATCTAGATAGTGCAATGATCCATAATATAAATAAATTGATGGTCAAAGTCATAAAAAGCTTTTTATGGCAATCCTTTCTTACATCTATCTC
Source organism: Clostridium aceticum (assembly GCF_001042715.1). Taxonomy (NCBI): domain Bacteria; kingdom Bacillati; phylum Bacillota; class Clostridia; order Peptostreptococcales; family Natronincolaceae; genus Andreesenella; species Andreesenella acetica. Next base: position 4,067,660 of record NZ_CP009687.1, read on the forward strand.
CATAGCCTGTCTTAGTAGTTGTTTAACACTTCCAAGCATATAAAAACTTAGCTTTCCTAGAACACTGTTACATATTAAGCCTTCTTTGAATCCTGTATGGTAAATATATTTGATATAAACAATGGTTAAATAGGTCAGCAGATATAGTACAAAGGTCACAGGTATACCGATAAGGTAAAAGTATATATTAGGATAGTAAATTGCATCGACTACATTGAAACTATTAGCACTGTAGTAACTAGGTAAAGATATTCCCAAAAGAGGTATGATACCAAATCCTAACCAAAGCAAAGCTTTGAATTCTAAAAACATTTTATTAAAAAGCCTGCACATCCCCGTTTTACTTTGAAAGCTATAGGGTATTGCGAAAGCCATTATCATTAGAATAAGAATACTTACGGCTCCTATTGCTAAAATCAGTAAAAAATAGTTAGGAGTAACATGAAAATGCTTCATATTATAGGCAAGAAAATCATTATGTTTCTCAAAATCCTTTGGTACGATATACACTATATCTAGATTAGCATATTCTACTTTGTCTTCATTTGAGAGCCCTAGCCCATTTATAAAAATATCTTTATGAAATCTCCTTCCCAACGAATTCTCTATTTCTACATTACCACTTTCATCAAAGCTTGCACGCAAATAAAACTGGCTATTTTTTATTTCATCTTGCAGTTTATCCTCTGTAATCCCATCCACATTACTTATACTAAAGGTTTTTTCCCTGTCACTGATATAATAATAAATACTTTCTGCATTTTCGTACCAAGGGTCATACCAATCATTGCCTTCTTGAATCTTGGTTTCCTTTAGATATCTTGTTAAACGGATTAATGTATGGGGAAACTCATAGCTTTCCATATAGGTTTTTGTATTATCCTTGGTAGCAAATAGACTGTCTTTCATGGGTCCATAACTAGCTACTGAAGCAGCTGCAAATATTAATAGTATCATTAAGATAGCTACTGTAGAGGCCACTAACCTTTTGGGAGCTTTTGCAGCATCGATATCCTGATTTTCTCTAGCTATGGGCATATGTTTTTCTTCTTCAATCTTATCAAATTTCCCTTGTATATCTTGCATCTCTTCATCTTTTGCATCTTCCACATCTATGGTATTTTTTTCTTCCATATTATCATTGTTCAAATTTGTATCCAATCCCCCACACCACCTTTAAATATTTTGGTTCCTTCGGATTAATTTCAATTTTTTCACGAATTCTTCTTATATGCACTGTCACCGTATCTGGGTTATATGCTGGTTCCTTCCATACTTTTTCATAGATTTCTTCTATGGAAAATACTTTATTAGGATTACTCATCAAAAGATAGAGAATCTTATATTCTAGTGGTGTAGTTTTAACTACCTCACCATCCACTAGTACTTCTTTGCTTTCATCCTTCAGCTCAATACCGCCTATTTTTATGAGATTTTCCTTTGTTTCTTTCACCTTTGAATAACTGGTATATCTTCTAAGATTGGAGTTTACTCTTGCCAATAATTCCAATGGGTTGAAAGGCTTAGTGATATAGTCATCTGCCCCCACATTTAGTCCCCATATTTTATCCATATCTTCTGATTTTGCAGAAAGAATAATAATTGGCACTGTACTCTTTTCTCTTATTTTTATGGTAGCACTTGTGCCATCTAGCTTTGGCATCATGATATCTATAAGTACTAGATGAATCTCTTCTCTTGCAAAGATTTCCAGTGCTTCCTCTCCATCATAGGCTTTAAAAACATGATAGTTTTGGTTTTTTAAATAAATTTCTATAGCATCGGTTATTTCTTTTTCGTCGTCAACAACAAGAATATTGTACATAGCATCACTCCTAAACCCTTTAGAGATATCTCTTATAGTTATCATAGCACAGACTTTTTAAGTTTCTACTATTATAATTCTTACAAATTTCTTAAAAATATACAAAAAAACCTTTCTAACAGGAATTTATAAATCCGTCAGAAAGGAATATTTTAAAATTACATATCATTTAAATATGATGCCAAATTAAGAAGATTTATATTCTTTGAAATTTTTTAGCTAGGTACCTGCTTTGGATGAAGTTTTCTCATTCCCACTATTTGAGACAAAGAAAAAATTAGCAGACCGCACCAAATAAATCCAAAACTGATAAAATGCGTTCTTGTAAATTCTTCATGATACACAAAAACTCCAAGAATTAAACTAATGGTAGGTGTAATGTATTGAGCAAAGCCCATCAAAGATAATGGTACTCTTTTAGCGGCCTCCCCAAACATCATCAGTGGGGTAGCTGTAGCGATTCCTGCAAGAGAGAGGATCACCAAGGTAGTATAGGGCACCACTCTCAAGGAACCTGTTCCTTGGTACTCCTTAAAAAGAATATATCCTAGAGCTATTGGCATAATCAGCAAAGTCTCCAGCATAAGGCCTGTCAAGGAATCTATCGTTGTCAGTTTTTTGCATAATCCATAAAGAGCAAAACTTAATGCTAGTGCTAAGGATATCCAGGGAACTTGACCATATTGTATCGTTAAAATAGCTACACCTACCAACGCCGCCATAATCGATACAACCTGCCATCTGTTCAACTTTTCTTTTAGTACTACCGTTGCTAAAGTTACAACGATCAGAGGATTAATATAATACCCCATACTGGCTTCTACTAAGTAGTCAGAGTTAACAGACCATATATATAAACCCCAATTAACAGAAACTGTAATAGCTCCGATAGCTACCAACATCAAATTTTTTTTATTTTTTGCTGCCTCTTTAATATTAGAAAGCTTTTTTTTGTAAGCCAGAATACAAAATAAAAATATGCAGGACCAAAAAACCCTATGGGCCAATATTTCATCAGCAGGGATTTCCTTCAGTAGTTTCCAGTAAAGGGGCAGGAGCCCCCATAATAGTACGGCTCCAAGTGCTAAAAGTACTCCTATCAATCTTGTATTATCTTTGAATTGTCTATCCTCCATCCGACATCCTCCTACTAGATCTTATATAATATATCAATTATACTGCTGAAACATGTTTTTGGAAAGAAGAAAGAGGGCTAACCTTTAAAAAGATTATCCCTCTTTTTTATTACTGAAATATCAGCAGAATAAGTTTATTTTTCTCCTGCCACCATAAACATAGGTGTAGAACCATAGTTTACACGTTCTTCTTCATCCCATACCTTATCTCCAATTTCTGTGTCCAATATGATCTTTTTAAATCCAATTTGTAGCATTTCCTTTGTATCCCATAGAGGTCTGTGCTCCTTGCTCAAAGGAAGGTTTCTTGCTATCTCTTCCATCGCCTCAATATTTGTGTTGACATAGTGATCTTCTAAGTTTCTTTCCTTGGTGTTTTCTCGATCCTGTTCATATTGTTTTCTTTTCTCAGCATCATGTACATGCAGATACCAATTGGCATCAAAGTTTAATAGTCTTCCTCCTGGAGCCAACACCCTATGCCATTCCCTGTATGCCTCTTGAGGCCTTTCAAGATTCCATGTTAAATTTCTAGTAATGATTAAATCAAAGGTGTTGTCTTCGAAACCTAAAGCATGGGCATCCATTCTTTTAAAAGTAATACTCTCTCTGTAAATACCTGCATTGTTTTTAGCCCTTTGCAACATTGTTTCTGTATAATCGACAGCGGTAACTTCATAACCACAGCTGGCCATAATGATTGCAAAAAAACCTGGTCCCGTTCCTATATCTAGTACTTTTAATTTTCTTTTTGTTACTTTTGGTGCATACTCATTGATTAAGTTTGTCCAAGCTTCTCTTTTAAAGCTGTTGAGTTCCTCTAAATTCACTTGACAATAACCATCCGCTCTTTTATCCCAATACTTTTCTACTTTTTCTAAAAGCTCTCCCATACGTTATTCCCCCTAGTTTGTGTGAAGTAAAGGTTTTAAAACAAATAAAAAACCACGAAAATTAGCCGCAACACTTCTGTATCGCAGTAAACCTTCATGGTTATATTTTTTCATTATTATTTATTTTTAATTTCTTATATATCTACGCTTACTTACATTTACTTTTATTCTTAAAAGTTCAATAAAGCATTCATTGCCCTATTGTTAATTAAAATTTTAACATACTTTTACAATAGTGTCAACTTCAAAGGACAAAGGGTTTTTAGCATTGATGTGTGGCTAAGAATTTTAATATATATAGTCTAGGGTTTCCCCCACAAGATCAAGGGTCACAAATGTAGCCCTTAATATATTAAATTTCAAGTATAATACCGCCCATCTATAACAGACTACTCCTCTAGCATAATGATTTGAAATTCTTTTAGCATGTTATTAAATCTGTGACCAAATCCTTCAGCGGCTTCTAAAAAGTACTGCTGCTTAATAACAAAGGTCCCCCCCTGTGTATCATCTACCAAGTAACATCGTACAACGATATCGTCCCATTTTCTTCCCTCTGTCCCGTGTAGGACAGTCCCCTCTACAGGACTTGCTACCTCTTCCCTACTAATACTTACCCCATACTCTTCTTCTAAAGATTTCTGTATTTCTGGAACAAGACTTTTAACATCTCTTCCCTCTACATGCTGTATTTCCATAAAAACTTCTGGCACATAGTCTGCTTGTTCTCTTGGAGCAATTTTATCTTTGCCGTCAATCGTTTCTAGTGCAAATCTTTCCTCATCAAAATAAATTACATATCCTAATTTACTTCTCTGCAAAGTTACGTCACTTTGTTCTTCCATTCCCTCGATCTCTTCTACAATGACTTTTTCCGGTGTAAATAATTCTTTGATTCTATCGATTGTAGCATGTCCTGGTGCTGTACCGGCTAGAAACATGATGGCTAAGGCAGCAGCTATAGTCCCTACTCCCCAAAAGTTTTTCTTGCTTCTTTTTTGTCTTTCCATTTTCATATTTACCTCCATATTATTGTCATTAATTCTACTCTCAATCTTGTTCCATATCTCTTCTTTAAGCTCTACAGACGAATCTGTTCCTTGCTTTAGCGATTGTTCTATTTTTTCATCAAAGTTTTTTTTCACTGTTATTCCTCCCTTCTTCAAATCCTCCTATAATCTTCCTCAACTTTTCTCTGCCTTTGAACAATCGAGATTTTACTGTATTTACATTAAGCTCTAAAATATTGGCTATCTCAAGCTCTGTAAACCCCTTTAGGTATTTTAATAGGATAGGCACTCTATTTATATCCTCTAATCCCTCAATCGCTGCATACAGCTCCTCATATTCCTCAAACCTATAAGAGTCCTCTTCTATCATTGTTGAATGGTTCTCTAGGTAATCACTTATAGGGATGGTTTTTGATTGATTCCTTAAGATTCTATTACATTCGTTTATAAGAATTTTATAAAGCCAAGGCTCAAAGGGTTTACTCTCATCAAAGCTATTGATGTTTTTATAAACTCGTATGAAAGCCTCTTGAACTGCATCTGCTGCATAGCTCCTGTTTTTAGTAATTACGGTAGCCACTCTTAGTGTGTATTCTGCATATTGATCATACAAAGCCTTAAAGGCTTCTTTGTCACCAGCTTTTATTTGTTTTATGAGTTGTTGCACTATATCACCACCTTTTTTGTATCTTTATATAATATACCCTCTAGCTGGAATAAAAGTTTTTCGAAAACAGAAGTTTTTTGCAATAAAAAAACCACAGCTTTTTACTGTTGGTTTTTTTATGAGCTTATTTTGTTGATTTATTAGGTCTTACATCCCCGTTCATAGCTTGTGCAAACCTATCAATACTTTCAATAGAAATTTTTGATAGATCTTTATCTGTTTTTGCTACCTTCTTAACAATAAACTTTTCGATAAAGTTCATTTTTCCAAAGATAAACTCTCCTCCAAAACATTCTTTGACAGAGGCTTTCATTAGAACTTCCTGTGGAAAACAACTCTGCAATTGTGTTACTGCATCATCCTTATCCTTCATGCAGCATATAAATAGCCCTATCTCCTTTTCCTTTAAAACATTCATGTTTTTCAAACAAAACTCACTTACTTCTTTTTGAATCTTACCCATATAAACGGATCCTCCAATGATGACCTTTTGATACTGTGCAAAGTCTATACTCTTCATCGCCTTGAGGTTGCATAAATCAACCTCTCCCCTAAGTTTACCCGCCAAGATTTTAGCACACTTTTCTGTGGCACCGTGCTTTGTGGCATAAAGGATTAGTACTTTCATATTCCATCCCCTTTCATTTAACCTATTTATTCAATACTACTATTCTTCTATCCTTTATTTTTGACTTCATTCCTTCATTTCCTGCTGAATTTTCTTTTTTGTTTTTTCAATGTTATCTTGCTGTAACAACGTTTCTTTCTGTTTCTCACTTAGTAAATCAAATACCTCCAAGTAATAACTATCCAAATAGTTCTTCTCTATCTCATCATAGTAATTCTTTTTGGCCTCTACCTGAAAATTTTTTTCCTCTGGCAATAACAAACCCGTCAACTTACCACCTCTACAACAACCTGTATCAATGCCATAAACATTTTTATTTTCTCCCCGAATAACCTCTTGTGTTATTTGATGCCCAAAAACAATAGTATACGCAGAAGATATTTCATCATACCAAGGCGTTGATTTTTCGTCAAAGCCTTTTCTTCTTCTAGATCCTCTTCCAATAATTGTCTTGATTTTTTCATCCTTCACATAATCCTCTGGAAGATATAAAGGCATATCTTGAAGATCAATATCTTCTGTAATACCTGCATGTAAAATGAGATACTTTTTATTGGGGTATTCAACAGATTGATATAGGGGTTGGCTTCTCAGATAATCTAACATGACACTGTATTGGTTAGGTTCTATCATCCTCTTTTGAATGGCCACGGAAGGATCAGTTAAATCCACCTTTTTCTTATGATGTTGGAAAAGATGTTTTGCTTCATGATTTCCTAATATCATTAGTGCATGAGGGGTGTTCTGAAAAAAACTAAAAACCTCTGGTGTCTTCATGCCCCTATCTACGATATCCCCTACAGATATGACCCAGTCTCTTGATAAATCAATCTGTGACTTATCAATCAGTTCTATCATCTCATCATAACATCCATGTATATCTCCTATGATTAATACTTTTTGCTGTAAACTTACCTCCATTTTTATTACTCCTTTTCTATTTTAAGTGTGCTTTTTCTACAATAATCTAGATAACAATTTTCTTAAGGTTCATTTTCATTCCTAGAATTCATCGTTTTGATAGTAAGTTTGTATCTATTTTATTATCTGACCAAATCCTATCTTTATCCTAATTTCACTCTTATAGAAGTTAACTTAACACAATTATTACCAAACTCTCTTCGACCGTCCTCCTGATTATTGATTTTTCCTTATTTTTGCCTACCAAAAAAATTATTGGTAATCAAGAAACAGCCTTATTTCCTAAATTTTTTTGCTCTAAATTGCAGGATATTTCATAAATTAGTGGAATTATTACAATGTTGTAAATCATCTTAATAACTTTATAAGGGGCTGACTATCATGTCTGAAAATGAAAAGACACTAAATTATTTCATTGAAATGAGCACCTACCTTCAAGACTTAATCGATGAAGATTGTATTATAGGTATTGGAGATACAGAAACATTTTTAAAGTATCTTCCTGGCAAAGAGTTAGATGTAAAAGCAGTGGAAGGGGCTCCCTTAAAAAAGGGAGATGTCATGTATCGTTGCCTCCAAGAAAACAAAAAAATTGTAGAAATCATTCCCAAAGAAATTTTTGGTATTCCTTTTAAATCTGTGACTATTCCCATTAAAAATCATCAAGGAAATCCCGTTGGTACCATCAGCATTGGTAGAAGTTTAAAGCGTCAACATAGACACACAGAGCTCATAGAAAACATTGCTGCCGCCCTTGAAGAAATCACCGCCAACATCGATGAAATTTCTAGTTCAGCCAATGAAATCGCTGTTTCTTCTGAAGAAACAAGTACCCAAAGTAAAAATGCAATGCTCCAAATGTCCCAAAGTGATACAATTCTTAAATATATTAAAAATATCTCTGATGAAACTAACCTCTTAGGTCTAAACGCTGCAATTGAAGCTGCAAAAGCAGGAGAACAAGGACGAGGTTTTTCTGTTGTAGCAGAAAGAATCAGGAAGCTTTCCGTAGAAACAACCAACTCTGTTACAAATATTAATAATATTCTGCAATCTATTAAGGAATCCGTAAGTAAGATGCATGAAGTTATTGAAACTACCACTGGGGCTACTAAGATACAATCGGAAAATGCTGAGCAAATACTAGGTGCCTTAGAGGAGCTTAATGCCAATACCCAATTGTTGGCGGATTTATCTAAAGAGCTTTAGAATAGCTTTACAAATTGATAGTGTTCCTCTATATTACAGGTTCTGCGACTTCATTTAAACAAACTATTTCTTATTAAAAAAACAACTGTGGTATAATTTACACAGTTGTTTTTTTATTGCTAGGGCTTTTCTTATCTATACAGTTTTGCGGCATGATTACACAGGGGTCTACTCTCGCATTTTCCCGAATTTTACTCCCATTTCATAGGCTTTCCTGCAATCTATAGGAAATATTTCTTGACGTCTCTTTGTTTTTGCTTCAAAGTCGAACATATCTGCTACAACCTTCGTATAATCCGTAAATTGATAGGTATCCGTACTATATAAGGAGGCAACATCACCTCTAAAAATCCTTTTAAACAGGTTTTCATTAGCCTGAAATAACTCATCGTATTTTACTTGCTTTAGAGCTTCTTCTGGCACATTCATTGTATAAACCAGTCCTATATGTAGTTTTTTAGGGAAAAGCGTCCGTGGATCGACTTTGCTGTACATCAAATAAGGAAATAATAATCTCTCCATTAAAGATCTCATTTCTCCTGATACATTCCCAAAATAAATGGGTGAGCCCAAAAGCATAACATCTACCTCCTCTACCTTCTTTAGCAGAGGTTGCAACTCATCCTTTACGCCACATCTTCCATAGCTCTTACCTTCCTTCACCTTACAGGCAAAACAACTTATACAACCTTTGAAATTCAAGTCATATAAATGAATTAATTCTGTTTCAGCACCCTGTGAAACAGCTCCGTCAAGAGCCTGTTGAAGCAAAGTTGCAGTATTCCAATCTTTTCTAGGACTTCCATTGAAAGCTATTATTTTCATAAATCATACTCCTCCTTATCAACCACTTTTTACTATACTATTATTAGAAAACCTACCAACAGATCATTAACCTTATAGTTATACTAATGCATACCCTTTTTTGATCCTATTAATGACCTTATGCCGATAAAAGTACTATATTCTTGTATTATAGTACTTTTATCTATTTTTTTCCATACTATCCTCTATATTAGTGGTTTCTCATTAGAAAAATAAAGGAGTAGCTCTGTTGCCAGCTACTCCTCTTGTTTTAATGTATCTTTTTCAATCAGGTAGCGTAGACGCTCCACCTGATCTACCGATGTTTACTCCTGTATCCTTCTCTATAGACTTAAATTATTTTTAGTTTTGACGAGTTATTCTCATCTTTAATTGTAAATTATCATCAATAGAATTAAAACTTATTTTAGAATAAATATTAATGCGTAGTATAAAAATTTTTTGAAGATGATTGTTTTACTTCTAGATAACGATTTCATTCTCTTTTTTATTTTTTACCTTTTTATTTCTCTTCACTACAAAAGTGGTTAAAACTGGAACAAGTAGCGCAGTAATGATAGTAGAAGCCGCAACTTGAGCAGTAGCAATCTCTGCAGCTGCCTGTAAACTTGGGTCTGCTAATGCTACAGCTAAAGGTGTTGCTACAGCGTTACCGGCTGTACTAGCTGCTGCTGCTCCAGCAACACCTGAACCACCAGCAATTTTATCTGAAAAAATACATGCAAGCCCTGTAATCCCAACTGTCATTAGACCTAAAATAATACCGGGAATACCCGCCTGAATTAACATGCCGAAGTTGATTCCAGTACCTAGACCGAAAGCAAAGAAAGGAATTAACATATTTCCACCAGCCCCTAGAAACTCTCTCATTTCCTCATCTAGATTACCCACAATCATACCAAGTACAATAGGAAGTACTACGGCTACCAACGTCATAAGTGGAATTTGTGCTACTCCCGCAGCCCCCAAAGCCACCAATGTAAAGAAGGGTCCATCATTTATTGAAATAATAGAGATAGCGCCAACATCTGTTTCATCTCCGAACTCTCCTGTCAAAGCAGCATAAAGACCACCGTTTGTATTGGTCATTGCAGCTATAATGGCTAGTGGAGCCAATCCTAAAAACCCGCTTTCTCCAAAAATATACTGAACTGCAAGACCAACAGCCACCCCTGCTAAAAATTTACCTAAAGTAATGCTAAAACCTTTTTTCAAAGCCTTCGGTGCAGCCTTAAAAGTCATTTGAGAACCCATAACAAACAAGAAAACACCTAGAATAGGCATAGCACCTCTAGCAATCGCAGTTGTAAAGCCTCCAATTTCAAGGACTTCTGGCCAAAGAGTATTAACGATTGCCCCTAAGAGAAGTGGCACTACCATTAACCCCCCTGGAATTCTTTCTATAGACTTTTTTATTTTCATTATTTAGCTCCCCCTCTATCTATGATCTAGTTACTAATAATCCATTGCAAATATAGGATGAAAGGGGCTCTATTAGCCGAGCCCCAAACAATAGGCTTCTTAGAAGGTTGGCGCACTTTTATAAATAGAAAACTCTCTATGTCCAAGCTGTTCTGCTTTCGTGTTTTTACCGTTTGCAACCTTAATTATTTCATCAAAAACTTCTTGACCTACTTCCTCGATGCTCTTAGCACCCGATATAATATCCCCAGCATTTATATCAATGTTTGCTTTCATCTTCTCATAAGTATTGCTGTTACCAGTAATTTTGATTACTGGTGCTAGAGGATTTCCAGTAGGAGTACCCCTTCCAGTAGTAAAAATAATGACTTGAGAACCACCTGCTACCATACCTGAGATGGACTCAATATCTTGACCAGGAGTATCCATAACATGTAAGCCTTTTTTTACAGGGATATCTGCATATTCTAATACATCTTGTACAGGAGCAGAGCCTGCTTTATGAATACATCCTAAGGACTTCTCCTCAATAGAAGTCAAGCCCCCTACAATATTACCTGGTGTAGGCTGTCCTCCACGTATATCTTCCCCTAGTGCTTTCGCTCGCTCTTCACAGTCGTTAACAAGTTTTAACAATTTGTTTGAAACCTCTTCGCTTACAGCCCGACGAGCTAAGACATGCTCAGCACCAATTAGTTCAGTAGTTTCAGACAACATAGAAGTACCACCATTTGCTACTAAAATATCAGAAGCAACTCCACAGGCTGGATTTGAAGCTAGTCCAGAAGTAGTATCAGATCCTCCACACTCAATACCTAAAATCAGTTCACTAACATCAAACGCTTCCTTAGTTTGTTGAGAAAGCATTTGACCATATTCACGAGCAATCTCACACCCCTTAGCAAATGCACCTAAGGTACCTCCTTCTTCTTGAATAACAACTGTAGAAACAGGCTTTCCAGTATCCTTCAGTTCTTCTGCTACTTTATGAGGTTCAACACCTTCACAACCTAAACCAACAACAATTACCGCCCCAGCATTAGGATGCTTACCAACATTAACTACCGTTTTATAGGTCAATTTCGCATCACCAGCCACTTGACAACAGCCAAATTGATTATTGACTACTGTACAGCCCTCTACTTTATTAGCAATTTCTGTTGCTACCTGAGTTGCACAAACACTCGTAGGCAATAATAACACATAGTTACGAATACCAACCTTACCATCTGGACGTTTATAACCATAAAATTTCATTACTGACACCTCCGAAAATTATTATTTAAATTATAAGTCACCGCGTCCACGAGCACTTTCAACATTATGGACGTGTACATGATCACCAATCTTGATATCTTTTGTAGCTTTTCCTATTGATTCACTATATTTAAGAACATGCTCTCCTATAGCAATATCCTTAATGGCAAGTTTGTGACCAAAAGGAATATCATCCTTCACTACAACGTCAAGTTCCTTTTCTCCAATAAACATGCTTATTTTAGTACCTTTTTTTAAGTCAAGAGTAGCAGTAGCTACACTGTCATTTTCTTTGATAACAACAGCTTGTTTCACCATACTTGTACATCCTCCTTTGAGTCCATTATTATTTATCACGTATAAATTATATTGCAAGACCTATGCCAATTTAATCAAATCTCCTCATTCCTAGGTTTCACAAAGCCCAGGTATCTTTTTCCAACAAAAAAACCACAGTAAAGTGTGGTTTTTTTCCGCATATGTGTATGAAAATCCATCATTGTAAATATTTTTCAACTGTTGATCGATCAATTCCTAAGCGTTTTGCGGTACGACTTTTGTTATAGCTTTCTTCCTCCAACACCTTTAAAATCACTTTTCTTTTTATTTCTTGCATCGTTCCCTCTAATATACTGAATTTATCTTCTTCTTCTTTCAAAGTAAAATCATCCTTTAATTCTTCCATTAAAAATTCAGTATCCTCTAACCTAACATAGTCTTTGGTAGCAGACAATACTAACCTTTCAACAATATTTTTTAGTTCTCGTATATTCCCTGGCCAAGAATATTTCATCAAGAGGGTCATAACTTCTGAAGTAAATTTTTCTACTTGACGTCCATATTTTTTGTTGATTGTCCTTATAAAATAGTTGGTTAAGTATTCAATATCCTCTTTTCTTTCCCTTAAAGGGATGGTTTGTAGCTTTAAAACATTAAGTCGGTAGTACAAGTCCATACGAAATTCATCCTGCTTGATTTGATTCTTTAAGTTAGCGTTGGTAGCTGCTATTACTCTAATATCTACTGGGATTACTTTATCCGAACCTAGACGCATAACTTGTTTTTCTTCAAGTACCCTTAGCAGCCTAGCCTGGAGGCTTTTATCCATTTCACCTATTTCATCGAGAAAAATAGTTCCATTATGTGCTAGTTCAAAAAGCCCAATCTTTCCATCCTTTTTTGCTCCAGTAAAGGCTCCCTCTACATACCCAAACAATTCGCTTTCTAGTAGTTGAGGGGGCAATGCGGCACAGTTCACCGCTACGAAAGGACCTTCTTTACGCAGGCTTAACGCGTGAATACTTTGAGCAAACATTTCCTTACCCGTTCCGCTCTCTCCTTCGATAAGTACGGTGGCATCTGTTTTGGCAAAGTCTTCTGAAACAGTGATTAACCGCTTCATTCTTTGATTTTTAGTTAAGAAGTCCTTAAAACTATATCTGGTTACTAGACCTTTGGCATAGAGATTTTGCCGAATTTTCTGTTCCGCCCCTTGAATTGTAGAAACATCTTGAAAGGTAGCAACAACACCTTTAACCAAGCCATCTACTATAATGGGGATACGGTTGGTCATAATATAGTCATTAGACACTTTTTGTAGTTTTTGAATATCAGCACTTTTACTCTCTAACACCTTCATAATCTCGGTATTTGGAATAATTTCCTTCACAGGATAACCGAGGGCTTCTTCCCTTTTAACCTTGAATATATCTTCTGCCGCAGGGTTGATTACCGTAATCACACCATGTTCATCTGTCGCTACTACACCGTCATTAACAAAGTCTAACACTGCCTCAAATCTTTTTCCTCTCTCTTTCTCCACCTTTCTTACATGAAGAATATGCAAAGCTTCTTCAACAGCCTGTATTACTGCTTCCTTACCAGAAGTAATTAGTTTGACATCAATATTTAAGGATGTTAACCTGCTTATTATGGTGGTGTCTCCAACAAGTACTTTGATATCATACTGCTCAATTAACGCAGCCACCTCCTGCTGAACAACTTTCCAATCTATTGCTTCCTCAACGTTAGGAATAATTACTTCTTTGATCGGTATATTTAAAATACTGCTTACGGTATGACAGCCATCTACTACACTTTGGTAACCTACAATCCCGATAATGACTTTTGTGTTTCTATAGGGATATAAACTTTTTAGCACGTCATAACCAGTTACTCTAATTTCTACCACCGGTATATTAACGTTTTGCCTTATAAAGGATGCAGTGCCACCTCGGCTTATGATGACTTGCGCCCCTTGTTTCTCAGCTTCCATAGCAGGTTCAATGCCTTCTTCCAAATTGCCTTTCTTAATCGTGAAATTAAGTTTTGATTCTTCTCTAACCTGATGTGCTAACTGAAAAATTTCTTCATATGGAGCGATAAAACAAATTCGTTTCAATCGATTTACCCCCTTCCATAGCTTACTTATCCAATTTTTTTCTTAAATAATATCACTCATATATCTTTTTGCCTATTTTTGTAGAGGAAAAAAACTTTCTATCCGAAATTATCACAACTCATTCTCTCTCAGGATTTTCAGGATAAGTATGCAAGTTTCTTCTATTGGAAATCCTTCTTCAAACGGTACTCTTTAGAAAAAGAATATAAAAACCAGTATCTAGACACAAAACCAAAAAAAACGTTTGAAACAGACAACCCCAGCCATATTCCTATGGTTTTAAGCCCAAATAAATAGGCTAGGGTATAGCTTAGTGGTATAGCTAAAATAAAAAAACGAATAGCCGTTGTTACAAAAGTAGGTATTCCTCTTCCCACAGCTTGAAAAGAAGCATTGCTTACCATCCCCATCCCTACAAAAATGTAGCTTAGGGCCATAATCCGCAAATAGCTTGTACCCTGTCTTAATACTTCACTAGCGCCTTCCCCAGATTCTTCTAAAAAAATCATTAATAGGGGCTTTGGAAAAATCCAGACTAGAATTGCTATTGCCCCCATTACCAACATCCCAAAAACTGTTGCTTTTCTGAAGATACCTTCTACCCTACGGTAGTTTTTTGCACCAAAGTTCTGTCCCAGCATAGCAATAGTGGCTGCTCCAAAAGCCACTCCAGGTAAAATAGCGATACTATCTATTCGAAAACCTAAGGCATAGGCTGCAACTGCCTCCCGAGAAAAATCCATGGCAAACCTATTGACAAATACCATTGTAAAGGCAATCGCACCTTGTGCTACAGAAGAAGGTAGTCCTACTGCTAGAATATTTTTTATGTACTCCCATTTACATCGAAAATGATGGGGTCTTAAGACTATGCTGCTTTTTTTCTTTAAAATAAACAGAATTCCTATAATGACTCCTATTGCCCAAGCAATTGCTGTTGCTACAGCAGCACCAGCTACTTCTAACCTGGGAAAAGGTCCTAGCCCAAAAATAAGTAAAGGATCCAGTAGAATATTTGCTGCCGATCCACTTACTAAAACCACCATTGAAAGTCCTGTTTTCCCCTCACCTCGAAAGATCCCGTCGATAGCAGCCAATAGGAACTTGATGGGCATAGTGATAGCTACAATCACGATGTAGCTTCTTGCCATCCTAAAAACCTCCCCTTCCGCTCCAATAAATCTCAGCATAGGATCTACAATGGTTATTCCAAAAGCAAAAAAGAACAAACCCACGGCTACTGCCAGCAACAATCCATTAGCTGCTGCTAAAAAGCTCTTTTCCCTCTCTCCTGCTCCTATGCTTCTAGCTACTAAAGAGCTAATCCCTATGGATACACCTGACCCTAAGGAGATACTTAACATAAAAATCGGAAAGGTTAGTCCCATTGCAGCGATAGCATCCGTTCCTAATCTTGACACGAAATAAGTATCCACAATATTAAAGAAAGTTTGCATTAGCATAGCCATTAGTATAGGTATTGCAAGTAAAATAAAGGTTTTTCCGATATTTCCCTTCAATAAATCTAAACTTTTTCTTTTGTCCTCCACTATATCCCCCTCTTAACTTTTATATAAATTTCACATAAACCCATAAAAGTCACCTCTACATAAAATTTATCTTTAGTATGCGAATTAGTTTCTCTACTTATAAGATAAAATCCTTTTAATGCGCCTAAAGAATATTTACGTAAGTTATAGTAAATGAAAATAGCACAAGGAAGCATACCAAAAACCTGCTCCCTTGTGCTTATTATATGACTAACCAATCCCTCCATAGGCAATTCCTAAAACAATGACTATAAATGAAACTAGTACAAAAACATATTTCGCTAAAGATTCAAACCACTTACCTACAGGTTTTTTTGCCCCATGATTTATTTCTTTTCTTGCCTTCTCTACGCCATACACCCAAAAGAAGGTTATTGCTGCAATAAGTGTTCCTAAAGGTGCTATATAAATAGTAACAATATCAGAAAACACTCCAAATAAATTCATGTTTAGACTTAGGGGAATAGCAATGAAAAAGGATATTATTCCTATGAAAATCACACTTTTTCCTCTATTCCAATTAGTTTTTGACATAAAAGCTTCCGAGGTGGCTTCCATCATGTTTATCGTAGAGGATATAGCAGCAAATACAATACTTGCAAAGAATATAGTGCCAAACAAGTGTCCCCCTGCCATAGATTTAAATATAGTAGGTACTGTTATAAATAAAAGCGTTGGTCCAGCAGCTGGATCTAAGCCAAAAGCGAAGGCTGCTGGAATGATAATAAAGGCTGCTAATATTGCTGCTAAGGCATCGTAAAATACTGTATTAACCGCTGATGAGGGTATGTCTAGGTTTTTATCAGCATAACTTCCATACACCACCATACCTGCTCCGTTTAAAGATACCGTAAAAAATGCTTGTCCCAGTGCCATTACCCAAGTTATAGGGTCTAATAGGTAAGACCATTGAGGTATTAATAAATATTTAATCCCTTCAGAAGCCCCTGGCAGTGTCAATGCCCTTATTAGCAAAATAATAAATACCAGAAAAAGCGTAGGCATCATAATATTATTAGCCTTTTCTATACCTTTACTTACACCAAAGGTCAATATAATCGTTGTTATTCCTATAGCCAATGCCATCCAAAAAATCGTCTGACCGCTTCCTAAAAAACTATCTAAATAGGTTTCTACACTTATATTTCTAAAGTTATTAGCAACACTCATTGAAAAGTATTTTAGAACCCAGCCCACTACTACATTATAAAATAAAAAAATACCAGCTACACCTAAGGTAGGTATTATAGATAAAATAGATGCTCCTGCAATCTTTTTATCTTTTAGTATTTCCTTAATCCCTGCCATAGAACCCTTGCCCTTGGCTCTACCTAATCCAAATTCCCCCATAAGTCCTGTTGTTCCTAGTACAAAAACAAATAAGAAATAAGGTATAAGAAAGGCCGCCCCCCCATATCTACCTAGTCTCCATGAAAACATCCATACATTCCCTAACCCCACTGCTGAACCTACACAGGATAGTATAAATCCCAGTTTACTATTAAAACCCTCCCTTTCATGAATTCCATCAATTTTGCTAACGCCCATTTTTGTCAACCTCCTTATGCTATTTATAAAACAGAAAAACCACGTGGACTTTATACCATGTGGTTTAAGCTTTATCATAAGAAAAACCACATAGGGCATCTACGTGGTTTTTTGCATTATCAATATACCATCATAGATACAAACTGTATTTTAAAAACAATTTACAAGTTTGCATCTATGAATTTTTTCATCTCAGCAAACTTTATCTATAATAGTAATAATAATAATATTTATTTGTATGTATTGCATTAAATTTAACTACCATAGGAAAGCTCCTTCTACTAAATAATGAATAAATTATATCATGTCCATCCAGGAAATACAATCAAATTTTGTGATTGGATTTATTTGTAACATATCTTTTTGCATGTTTATTAAAAATAATGTATAGTACAAGTATAGTGTGTTTAACTTAAATACAAGTAAATATTGAAGGAGAGATTATCAATGGAAAGAATCGTAGGAACGGTGGTTAGAGGACTCCGTACTCCCATTATCAATCAAGGGGACCATATAGAAGAAATTGTTGTAGACACAGTATTAAAGGCTTCTGAAATAGACGGTTTTGATATACACAATAGAGATGTTGTTGCCATCACAGAGTCTGTTGTTGCCCGTGCTCAGGGAAACTATGCAAGTATTGATGCTATCGCCAAAGATATAAACATGAAATTTGGTGAAGATACTGTAGGTGTCATCTTCCCAATTTTAAGCCGTAATCGTTTTGCTATATGTCTTCGTGGTATTGCAAAGGGGTCTAAAAAAATTATATTAATGCTTAGTTATCCATCAGACGAGGTAGGTAATCATCTAGTAGATATGGAACTGTTGGATGAAAAGGGAGTAAATCCCTGGACAGATGTTTTAACGGAGAAACAATACCGAGACTATTTTGGATATATAAAACACCCCTTTACAGGTGTTGATTACATCGATTATTATAAGTCTTTAATTGAAGAGTATGGCATTGAATGTGAGATTATCTTTTCAAACAATCCTAAAACAATCCTAGACTATACTAAAAATGTTCTTACCTGTGACATCCATACAAGGTTTAGGACAAAGAAAATATTAAAAGCAAATGGTGGGGACAAGGTTTATAGTCTTGATGAAATCCTATCTACATCGATTGATAGCAGCGGATACAATGAAGCTTATGGTCTCCTGGGTTCAAACAAAGCAACTGAAAACAGTGTCAAACTATTTCCACGTAATTGTCAGCCTATCGTCGACAAAATCCAGACAATTCTTAGAGAAAAAACAGGCAAGAATCTAGAAGTGATGATTTATGGAGATGGAGCATTTAAAGACCCTATAGGAAAAATATGGGAGTTAGCAGACCCGGTTGTATCTCCTGCTTATACCGCAGGTCTTGAGGGCACGCCTAATGAAGTGAAACTTAAGTACTTAGCGGATAATAATTTTGCTGATTTAAGAGGAGAAGAGCTCAAAAAAGCAATCTCTGAGTATATTAAGAATAAGGATACAGACCTTACAGGTGCCATGGTGGCTCAAGGTACTACCCCTAGAAAAATTACCGATCTCATCGGTTCTCTTTGCGATTTAACCTCAGGCAGCGGAGACAAGGGAACCCCTGTAGTATATATCCAAGGCTATTTTGATAACTACACAAAATAAAAGCTATATTATACAAAAAACGTGGGCTGCAAATGCAGCCCTTGGTTTATGAAAATTAAGTTCTGTAGCTGGTTATCTCTATGCTGAAGCAATCTATCTTAAGCCTGCAGCTTGAATAATGTCAGAGACATCCTTCCATCTATTTAATGAATAGATATGCAGTCCATCTATTCCAGCATTTATGTATTTGTGTATTTGTTTAACGGTATACTCTTTTCCTGCTTTTTTAAAGTCATCAGGATTATCGCCGTATCTTCCGATAATTTCTGCTAAATCCCGAGGTACAGCACTACCATTAGATACTGCCATTCGAATAGTAGGGTCCTTCGACAGAACTGGCATAATACCTACATCTATAGGCATAGTAATACCTGCCTTTCGTATCCTTTCTACCCACCAAGAATACTGATCTACATCATGACACAACTGGGTCATGATATAGTCTCCACCCGCATCCTGTTTCATCCGTAGGTGAGTAATATCAGCATCGAAGGATGCAGCTTCAAAATGCTTTTCAGGATTTCCTGCAACGGCAATGGTAAACTCAGGAAAGTTGTTTTTAATATATGCCACTAATTCATTAGCATAATTAAAGTCCCCTCTTGTACCTTCCCATCCTTTGGGGAAATCTCCACGCAAAGCCAAGATATGGTCTACTCCCATAGCCAAATATGTCTCTAATTCTTCTCTTATCTTTTCCTTTGTATTTCCGATGCAGGTATAATGGGTAACAGGTATTGATTTTCCGCTATCCTTAATAGCCTTGCAAATCTCCATGTTTCTTCCTGCATTTGATCCTCCTGCCCCATAAGTGCAGCTGACAAAATCAGGATTGAATTTATAAAGATGCTCCAGTGTATCTAAAAGAGGCTCTAATGGCTGCTCACTTTTAGGTGGAAATACCTCAAAGGAAAAACTCATTTTTTTCTTCATAATTTCAGTTACTTTCATTTTAAAGTCCTCCTTAATAATTTTTATTGTGTCAAAACAAAGCTGCAGTTATAGTGTACCCTTATACTGATTGGATTTGTAATTATTTTATACCAGACCCTGGAAATTTTCAATACTTATTGTTTGAAAATTTTTATTATTAGATAATATTTATCGTTTATACTTATGATGCCGCCATAATCTACTTGTTCTCTTTGTTGCTGAGAAGTCCATCAAAAGCTGCAAATACAATCATTATTATGTCTGCCATGACTTCAATATTAGCAGAAAGCTTTGATAAAGAAAAAGAATATGCAACTCTTATTGTATCAGCAACTACATTGCTTTCGTTAATTACTTTTACTATATTGTTAAAGATCCTTTTATGATCTTAATATAGATACCCAACCCCACTGCATAGCAACCCCATCCGCTGACTATCCAGACGCTTGCCTTAACACTTCTTTTAATCTATCTAAATTGTAGTTGATTACAAACCTTTCAGGAAATTCAACTTCCCTAAGCAGAGCCTGCGCTTCATCAAACCTTCCCACATCATAATAAATGTGGCTATCACTTCCCATAATGATATAGACTTCATTTTTAATTGCTTTTAGCAGCATTTCTTTTGCATTTTTCCTTCCATTTAGTCTTGCAGAATGATCCAGAAGAGAAGAATTGTTAAGTTCTAAAGCCACTTTATATTTTTTAGCACTTTCAACGACAATATCATAATCTATTTTAAATCTATCGTCATCTGGATGTCCAATAATCTTAACATAAGGATTTTTCATTGCACCAACTATAGCTCTGGTATTTTCTTGTATTGAACCGCTGTCTATACAGTGGGAATGTAGACTTGCTATAACATAGTCTATATATTTAATCATTTTTTGATTTACATCGATGTTCCCATCATAGTTAATGATATTAGCTTCAATTCCTCTTAAAATTTGTACCCCCATAATCTGATTTTTTATGGTTTTATAATTTTCAAAAAAAAATTCATTTGGACCTCCCGGCATGCAGATGGAATGGTCACTTGTTCCTAAAACCAGGATTCCTTTCCTGGATGCTTCTTCAATATTCTCCTTCAGGGTACTGTAGGCATGCCCGCTTGCTATAGTATGTGTGTGTAAATCTATCAATGCATTCAATTTATAGTCTCCTCTTTTTTTATCAACGTAACTTTTTCTCCTAATTCTATACACTTATTTGCTTCTGTGTAGACAATATAATTATCTTCTTTACATTGCACTGTGTAGTGAATTTCTCTGCCATTATATTGTTTATTGATTATAGTACCTTGTATTCCTTTGACCTTTGAATTAAATTTAATAATTTCTAACCCTTCTGGTCTGATTGGATATAGATTTTTTTCAATGAAGTACCTGTCAACATCACACCTTTTATAGGTTACGTCATAATTTCTTAGATAGAAGATATCATCCTTCCATTCTCCCTTTATTATATTGCACTTACTTACGAAAACCGCTGCAAACTCTGTTTTGGGTTTTTCGTATATTTCTTCTGGTGTTCCAATTTGCTCTATTTTTCCATCTTTCATAATGATAACTCTGTCTGCCATTGCTAAAGCTTCGCTTTGATCATGGGTAACATAAACAATGGTTGTACCCGTCATCCTGTGAATATCTTGAATTTCTTTTCTCATATTTACTTTAAGCTCAGCATCTAAAGAACTTAAAGGTTCATCCATCAATAGTATATCTGGCTTGGATACAATGGCCCTTGCTAAAGCAACCCGCTGTCGCTGCCCTCCCGATAGCTCTCCTGGCAGCCTATAGGCTAATTTTTTTAAACCTGTGCTTTCCATTGCTTTGTTTACAAGGTCCTTTTTTATATCCTCGGCAACAGCTTTATTTCTTTTGCTTTTCAAAGGAAATTCTATGTGTTCTCTTACATTCATGTGGGGCCACAAAGCAAAGGATTGAAAGACCATTCCTAAATTTCTATCCTCAATAGGAAGACTAGCTTCTCCATCGGAATATATCCTTCCATCCATTTTTACTACGCCGTTGGTTGGTTCAAGAAATCCTGCAATAATTCTTAAAAGAGTTGTTTTCCCACAGCCTGAGGGTCCAAGTATTGCAATAAATTCTCCATTGTTTATCTCAACAGAGATATTGTCTAAAGCCCTTGTTTTTCCAAATTCTTTCGTTAGATTGTTGATTATTAGACTCATCTCCATCACCTTTCCTCAAAACATGGTTTCTTTATTTTTTCTGTAAAAACTTTAGGTGTTTTCAATTTTTTATATATGGCTGCTATGCTTAATTTTTGTATGAGTACGGATACCAGATATCCCGTCAATATAAAAGCAACAATAATAACCGATAACGCTGCAGAAATATTATAGGTGCCGGCTTGCTGCAGGTTGAAAACAGTTAGACCTATGGTTCTTGTTCCTGCAGCCGCCAGCATTGAAGATAGGGTAAGTTCAGTCATTGAGGAAATAAAAATAAAGAAAGAACTGACTAACACCTGTTTGCTGATTAATGGAATGATAATTTCTCTCCAGGTTCTATATAAACTACTTCCAGATATTGCGGATGCTTCTTCTAATGAAGGTTCAACGGATAAAGTCGCCGTTGTGCTACCTTTGATTTGAAGGACTAAATATCTGGTGATATAAGATATCATCAAAATTCTTATGGTTCCATAAACATTGGGAACCCTGGCCCAGTGGAATATCATAGCCAGTGCCAGTACAATCCCAGGAACGCCATAGGTCAAGGATGCCCCTATTTCCACTAATTTTACAGACTTTGAATTTTTTCTTACTTTCATGTAAGCAATGATTGTCCCAATGACAATACAAATGATGCATGTAATCAAAGCCAAAGCTAGACTGTTAAAGGCTGCAGTCCTTACTCCTCTGTTGCTGAAAACAAATGCATAATTTCTAATTGTCATATTAGAAATCAACAGCTTTCCTCCGAAAAATTTTTGGAAGGAAGTAATGATCATACTGGTTAAAGGTACTATATTGATAAAAGCAAATATCAGTAGTACAACCCATTCTACAATTCTTCTTGTTTTGTGTTGAAGCACCACCCGTAGGGAAGCATCCTCTTTAATACTATCCATACTCGAGGATTTTCTGACAAAGCTGCCCTGGAATATGGTACCTGTTATGGCTATGATGGAGAGTATAACTGATAAAGCTGCTGCTTGAGAAAATGCACTGGGCCCAAAGCCTATAGCCTTTTCATAGATATAGGTGCTGAGAACGGGAATGTTAGAAGATATTCCCAAAAATGCCGGCACTGAAAAATTGTCCATGGCAGAAAGAAAAGACAGTATGCCTCCACTGACCAGGGCTGGGAGTGCTTGTACCAGATTGATTTTTATCATTGATTGCCATTGGCTATAGCCTGAAACCCTAGCTGCCCACTCCAAATCTCTAGGAATCTTTCTCAGCATGTGTAATGTAATCATATAAACCAAAGGGGTATTGCAAAGACCCAGTATGAAAATAATTCCAGGTATGGAATAAATATTAAACATCGGTAAATGTAAATACATCATGATTTGATTGATGCTCCCCTTTGCTTGAAGTAAATTACTCCATGCCAAAGTTATAATATAAGAAGGTATTATGAATTGAGATAAAATAAAAACCTCTATTGTCTTTTTTCTCTTAATGTTTGTATAAGCAAGAAGAAATGCCAAAATCCCTCCTGCTATAACAGAAACTAGGGTTGCTCCAATGGCAATGAATATCGTATTTTTAATGGAATTCATAGTCCTTTCCTCATGAAGGAGTTCACGATAGTGGTTTAATCCAATGCCATCGCCAATTGTAAAGCTCATAATCAATAGCCTAATTAATGGTAAAATAAAAACAAATATAACCGAACAGTAGAATAACCCTGTAATGATTTTTTTAGATGCTTTTCTATTTATCCTCATAATATCCTCCATACATGCCTTTTCTTTCCCTTCATTAACTGAATCTATTGAAACATTTGACTGAACTTTTCTTTATCGGTGTCCCTATTTTCTACTAATATTGATAATTCATAGGTCAGGTTTTTTATCTCATCTGCTGTTTTAAAGCCTTCTGGTGCAGCTACCCCTGATTTGATGGGGGTATAGCCAATGGCAGCAGTTGCTTTTTGACCCTCTACAGATAAAATATAGTCTACAAAAGTCTTGGCTAATTCTTCATTTTTGGTGTTTTTAAGAATTGCCACCGGCTCTGTAATAATCAGTGATCCTTCTTTGGGATAAACAAACTCTACAGGAGCCCCATCAGCCTTAGCACGGAGAGCCATGTAATCAATAATTATTCCTGCACCTTTTTGTCCAGACACCACTGCGCTTTGAACAGCACCATTTCCTTTTTCTACAATAATTCCATTGCTTTTCAAGGATTCATAAAATTCCCATCCTACCCCTTCGGTTCTGGTTAATACACCTAAATTATATGCTGCTGCTCCAGAATAAAGAGGACTTGGCATTATTAAGCTGTCATCAAGCTCTTTCTTTGTTAAATCAGCAAAGGATTCTACTTTGTCATTGACTACATCAGTATTTACAATGATTCCTGTAGAAATTATTTTCGTACCTGTATAAGTGTTTTCTTCATCGTAGAAATCATCACTGATACCTGCCAATTCAGGTGATGCATAGCTCATTAGCAAATCCTTTGATTTTAACATCTCAAAAGTAGGAGCATCTGCAACAAGCAATACATCTGCCTGAACTGCATTTACTTCCTTTTCAGCCAGTACTTTACTTACTACCTCTTCTGTTCCGCTTCGAAAAATATCTACTTTGATGTCTGGATAAACAGTGTTAAAGCTTTCAACCAGAGCTTGGATATCTGCCTCAGGTTGGGAAGTATATACCGTCAATACTCCATTTAGGGCCTCAGTACTTGGGTTTTGGACCTCTACCTTTTTTTGACATCCTGTTCCTAACAAAATAAGTCCTCCTGCTAAAACACCTGCCATAATTTTTGTTTTTAAAGACATGGTAAATCCTCCTTTATTTTTTTTAATAAATTAATATTTTCCTTTAAATCCTTAAATTCATTGCCCCTTTCAAATCCTTCAATAACTAACGGCACTTTTTTGCTTTCCAATAATGGCATTAGTTCGTAAAAATTATAGTCTCCTTTGGATAAAGGAGTATGCAGCTTGTTGCCCTGCCTATTGCTTATGTGTATCTTTGAAACTTGATAAAGGGCATCATGCAATATGTTAAACGCCTCAATACTTTCGCAATGTGCTAAATCCAGTGTATAAGAAATTCTTTTATACTCTTCACCCATTACTTCTATAAGCTCTGTTGCATTTGTAATCAATTCTTTTGGAATGTTTTCCATAATTTCTAAAGAAATATTAATCTCATTTTCCTCTCCATAAGCTATTAACTCCTTGAGACCTTGTTTAGCCAGTTTGACACAGGTTTCCCTATCCCCTCCAATGGTTTCTCTTGGAGGATGAATTGTAACCTCTTTTGCACCAAGCTTAGCGGCTAAATCAATGGAGCTTTTTATTTCCATTAAAGAAGTTTTTCTTATTTCTTTGTTTAAAGATGCTATATTTAAGTCCCAGCTTTTCCCATGCACGATACACGCTAATTGATATTGCTCTAATTTATTTCTACAGACTTCTATATCGTAATCTTTGGCTTCCATGTGCTGTGCCCAGAACTCTATACCTCCAAGGCCGTAGGTTTCCACCACTTGGAACATTTCCTCCAGGGATGCATCCCACATTAAATTAGATGAGATATAAATATTTTTCATAGGTTCCTCCCTCCCGTCCATAGAAACATTCTACATGTAATATGTTAAAAGGAAGTTATAATACTATTAATTTAATGTTAATAATTTTTCGTATTATTATTATGAAAATTTATTTGCATTTATGGTTTGGTTTTTATATACTGTAGTCATTAAATAATAAAGGAGGATATCCATGATAGGATTGGATGAAATTGACAAAACAAAATTATCTAAAAATGATCACATTGTTTTAGATTATCTTTTAAAAAATGAAAGACAACTATATTGTGAAAGCTCTGATGAAATTTCGAAAAAAACCGGAATTAGCAATGCAACGATAAGTCGTTTTTGGAAAAAGATAGGCTACACTAACATAAAGGATTTTCAGAAGCATATGGTTGAAAAAGTTGAATCTACGCCTTTATCAAAAATTAAAAATACCCTGCAGGAGATAAAGAAAAGAGATGAAGATTTAGATGGGGTTTTTATTAAAAATATAAAAACTATTGAAAAGACTTTAGAATTATTAGACTACAATAAAATAGATCTTGCCGCCGACTTGATTTTGTTACATAGAAAAATATATGTTTTTGCCACCGATGCTTCCTTGGGTATAGCTAACATCATGGAATATCGCCTCAGAAGACTGGGTATAGAGTTTATCTTGATTTCTGGCGGCTCATCAATATATGAATATCTAATCAATATTAATAAAGAAGATCTTGTTATAGTTTTTTGCTACAGTCGTCTTCTTTCTGAAATATCCATTATATTGAATGAAAAAGAAAATATAGATTTTTCTTTAATTATATTCACCGATATTTTATCTCATAGCTTACACGAAAAATGTGATGCCTTTATTTATAGTTATCGAGGAGAACAAGCTGAATATCACTCTATGGTTGCGCCGATGTCTGTTGTGGACTGTTTAATTATAAAAATTGCCATGAAATCTGAAGTATCCGTGAGGCATTTAGAAAAGTTAAATCAGTTAAGAGCTCAATACCAGGGGCTGATAAAAAGATAGTGTTTAGGCTCTAACCCTTGTATTCCCTATATAGATATGATTTTTTCCCCTCTCTTTTAGATAAAACAAAAGCGACGGTTGTCGCTTTTGTTTTATCTATCCTCTACAGCTTCTTTAACCGCCTTCAAAATTGCTTTGGACTTTACTATATTATAAGCTTTTTTGATATCAATTGAAAGATTCCTATCCCTTTCTAAAAAAGGTATTTCTGTACGCATGACTTCATAGGCGGTCCTTGTACCCTTTCCTAATCGGGTTGCTTTTCTTAAATCTATTGCTTGCACTGCATGCATCGCTTCCATCCCTAATATATAGTATAGATTGTCTAAGATTTTTGCTGTTTTCCTCACCACAAAGGGTGAATTATTGGCATGATCCTCTATATCTCCAGCTAAAGAATAGTAATCTACTGTTGCTGGATTTGATAGGTGCCTTATTTCTGTATCCAAGGATGTAAAGGATTTTTGAATAGTTCCATAAGCGATTACACTGGTATCAGCTGGTGTTAGAAACCTCGATAGTCCGGTGAACTTAGGGGTCCCTAATTTGATGGTTCTGTAGCAGGCATTTCTGGATAGATGACTTAAGGCAATCCCTAACATTTCAAAGCCCAAAACCCAAGTTGTCACCTCATAATTGGAACAGGATATCATTCTTTTTTCATCTAGCAGAACACAGGGATTATCATCAGAAGAATTAAGCTGTATATCCATATATTTTTTTACATACTCCAAGGCATCCCTGACAGAGCCGTGAACCTGACAAGAACCCCTTAAGCTTAATGGGTCCTGTAATGATTCCGTCACTCCTGGCAACCATAGATAGCTTCCCTCTAGGTATTTTCTTACCTTTTCAGCACTGCAGGCTTGCCCAGGAAAAGGTCTTACTTCATAGGTTTTCGGATCTAAGGGGGTTACATTCCCCCGAAAGCCTTCCAGGGTTAAAGCATATACGATATCTGCCATCTCCACCAAGTCCTCCGCATCCTTTAGTACCATTGCACCTGGTCCTGCTGCTAAAGCATTGGAGGATACAATTGCCAAGCCATCCTTTGGACCTAAAACAATGGGTTTTAGCCCTGCTTTCTCCAATGCCTCTGCTGCCATCATTCTGACACCTTGATAATAAACCTCTCCTTCTCCAATCATAGCCAAGCCAATATGGGACAGGCAAGTGATATCTCCTTCCCCGATAGAGCCTCTTTCCGGAATAATGGGATGAATCCTATGGTTTAGAAAATCTTTGTACATTGTTACAATTGCTGGTTGTATCCCTGTACAACCAAGCAACAGCGTATTCAAACGAGCTAACAGGATAGCCCTTACATCTTCTTGGCTTGCCTCCGGGTCTACCGCCACACAATGTGCTAGGATAAGATTGCGATTGTATTCTGAATAGTACTTTGCAACCACTTCTCTGTCTTTGTTTAACCCTACACCCCTATTAAACCCATAAACCGGCACATCACTATTGGCCAATTCATAGACCAATGTCCTTGAGGCTTCTACGATCCTCATGGTGCTTTCCTCTATTTTTACTGTTACCCCTTCCCGTGCTATCTCCACAACTTCATCAATGGTTAAATGTTTCCCATCAAGAACAATTGATTTGTTTTCCATCTCAAGCTACACCCCTAACCTATATTTTTATCTCTTAAAGCTTGTAAAACTTTTTCCGGAGTCGCCGGTAAGGAATGAATGTTGATTTCCAAGGCATGATTGATGGCATTGAGAATAGCCGGTGTTATTGGTACTGTACAGACTTCGCCTACGCTTTTTGCTCCAAAGGGCCCATGTTCTTCTCCTTCTTCAACCAACAGTACCCTTACATCCGGCATATCAGGAGCATTTACAACATGGTATTTGCTGAAATTATCAGCCCCAATCTTGCCATCCTCATTCACTGTAATTTCCTCCGTCAGTGCAAATCCAATGCCCATCTGAATAGCCCCCTGTACCTGACCTTCGACAAAGCCCGGATTGATGGCTTTGCCTATATCATGAACGGCTACTACATCTAAGACTTTCACTAATCCTGTAAAGGTGTCTATTTCTACCTCAGCGAAATTGGCAGCATATACAGCCGGATTTCCCTTGGATTGATAGGTATAATTGATATGCATATCCTCCTTAAAGGCTCGTTGTAGTTTAATTACCATCTCACCATAGCTGATTTTTTCTTCACAATGATTTCTATTCCATATTTCTCCTGACTCAATGATGATTTCTGCCGGAGAACAATTTAATACTTTGGCTGAACTTATAAGAAGTTTTTCTTTTAATAGCTCCGCGGTTTTCATAGCTGCACCACCGCATACAAAGGTTACCCTACTGGCCTGTGTGCCAGCCGAATCAAAGGGACTCAACAGGGTATCCCCTTCCGTTGCCAGCACCTCATTAGGCTCAATATCCAAGACCTCTGCAACGATTTGCTTCATGGTGGTAACAGTGCCGCACCCCAAGTCATGAATGCCGGATTTTAATATGGCTTCTCCATCCTCTGTAAGCCGTAAATCCATGGTTATAAAATCTTGATAAGCACCATAGTAGCCATTGCCATGGGTTGCACAGGCCATGCCTACTCCCCTTACAAATCTTCCGGTATCCTTTGTACGATTATATTTTTTCTTCCATTCAAAGACCTCCATACCTTTTTTAACGCAGTCAATGACTCGTGCATTGCCTAAATCCGGACCTCCTATGAGATCCTTGTCAAAGGGCTTAACTAGGTTTTTTAATCTGAATTCTACAGGATCCATTCCGATTTTTTTTGCTGCAGCGTCTATATTGATTTCTGTAAGAGCATGAATTTGTGGAGAACCGTAGCCTCTACAGGCGCCTCCTACAGGGGTATTGGTATACACCGCTTCCCCTCTATATCGCTGGTTATCTATTTTATATAATCTAAAGGCTTTTTTCCCCATGGCCATGGTTACAGCTTCAGCATTGGTGAAATATGCTCCACCATCTACCAACATCTCTATATCCCTTGCTAATATATTGCCCTCTCTATCAATAGCAGTTTTCACTTTACCTATTGTAGCGTTTCTTGTTTTAGTAGCTATAATACTCTCTCTTCTATCCATTTGTAGTTTTACAGGCTTGCCTAAATCATAGCATATAAAAGCACATACAGGTTCCAACGTAGGTATGCCTTTTCCTCCAAAGGAGCCTCCCATTGGGGGTTTAATCACTCTTATTTTATTTACCGACAATCCCAGCACCTCTGAAATAATGAGACGCACTTGATACACCACTTGGCAGGGAGCCCATACCGTCAAATGTCCGTTGGCTTCTACTGCCGCAAGGCACACATGGGTCTCCATGGCAGCATGATGTATTTTCTGAGTGGTTAATTGACTCTCTACCATAATCTCTGTCTCATCAAAAGTTTCTTCTGGTGCACCGCATTTTATCTCTTTGTTTACAATTTTATTACCCTCTGCATGTATCTTAACCGAGTCTTCCTTCAATGCCTCTAAGGGATCTATAATAGATGGCAGCACCTCGTATTCTACTTCAATTAAGGAAGCTGCATATTCTGCTGTTTCTTTGTCCTTGGCAACCACCGCAGCTACCCTATCTCCAACATGTCTCACCTTCTCCGCGAACAGCCGCTCATCCTTTACTACCTCTAGACCTGCAATCCACTTATGGCTATTATAAAGGGTGGAGGGGGTATTATGATGGGTATATATCTTTACTACTCCTGGTACAGCCTCTGCCTTTGAGGTGTGAATTTTTACTATGTTTCCATGAGGGATGGTACTTAATACAAGCTTTGCATATAGCATGTCAGGCAGCAGCATATCCCCAACATATTTAATTTTTCCTGTTACCTTTTCCTTTACATCATGTATAGGAACATTTTCGCCGACATATTTTAGTTTCTGCTGCATGCTTCCTCACCTCCTGCATCATCATGGGAAAGTAGACTATGAAATATTTCATCTGCAATCCCTCCAACAGCATCTTTTTTATAGGGATGGGAACCTCTTCCTGATATAGAGAGATCCACCTGTTTGATTAACGCCTCCTGTAATGCTATCAATAAGGCTTGAGAGACTTTTTTTCCTAATAAAGCCTCTTCAACAACCTTCGATCTAAAGGCCTTTGGACCAAGAGCGCCAATAGCTGCCTTTACTTCCTGGATAATATTACTCTCATTAACCTCCAATACAATAGCCATATTTAACTTAGATATTGTTACTGCTGATCTGCTACCCAATTTAGCAAAGGCACTTTTCCAGTTTTTATCTACTATTGGAAAAAGAATTTCAATTATTGCTTCGTCTTTCTTCAATGCATTTTGCTCTGATCCTATAACAACTTCATCTATAGGCTTTATCATGATCTCTCCCATGCCATTAATAACCTTTATTTTTGCATCTAAAGCCATTAATGCAGTAACTGTGTCAGCACAGGGTGCTGCATTTCCTATATTTCCTCCTATAGTGGCAATATTTCTTATTTGTGTTGAACCAACCTTTCTGGCAGCCTCCGCTAAACAATTGGCATACCTTTTGATCATGGGATAGTTGCTAATCTCTGTAAAGGTAGCAACAGCTCCTATTTTCATCATACCTTTTTCTCTTTGAATATAATTGAGCTCTTCAATACCCGTTAAGTCTATAATTGTTCCAGAATATATCCTATGTTTTTGCAGTTTAATCATAAGATCTGTTCCTCCCCCCAACAGGTAGGTCTGATCATTTGCATTGGATAGTTCTTTGACTAAAGTCTCCATATCCTTTGGCCTTTTTATTACGATATCACTCATGAATAACGCTCCTTTATCACAGCTTCTTATTTCTTTTCTGCAACTTCCTTTACTGCCTTAACAATTTTTGTATAGCCTGTACAACGACATAAATTCCCCTCTATTGCCCTACGTATTTCTTTTTCATTAGGATTAGGGTTCTGCATCAGTAACGCCTTGCAGGACATCAACATTCCAGGGGTGCAGTATCCACATTGTACAGCACCATTCTCTATGAATGCCTTTTGCAAACCATCTAATTCTCCGTCTTGTTCTAAAATTTCTACCGTTAGTATCTCTTTCCTATTGGCTTGAGCTGCCAATACAAGGCAGGCATTAATGGCTAGTCCATTCATGATTATCGTACAAGCCCCGCATTCTCCTTCACCACAGCCCTCTTTTGTTCCTGTTAAACCCAGCTTATCTCTTAGTACATCCAATAATCTAGCTCGTGCATCTACCTCTAGCCTATGTCCTTCTCCATTAACGGTACACTCTAAATACATATCCATTCCTCCTTAAGCTGCTGTCCACCTATATGATACTCTATTTTTTTAATTATACCGTCTTAATCTCCTTAAGATCAGCATATAAAATTGTTTCATCATTATTTCACACCAGACATCTCACCTTTATTATCCTGCAGTCTTATCTTCTCACGATATTGAATAAGAGCAGCCCTTACATGGACTACTCTCGTTTCTTCAAGCATGACTTATTCTCTATATCTATTTTTTACAAAATTCTCTTTTCTTAAAAACAGATCGAAGAAATACCACCCATCCCCAAGAAATCGTTAAGGAAGGAACAGCTGCTGTTAGTGCCGCTTCCAGGGGAGATATTGGAGAAAAACGAAGGGGACTGAAAAACAGGATAAAGGTAACAACCATTAGAAGAAGTAATATAACACGCTCAACCATCGTTGATGGGGGTGTTAAAAAAATCTTTCTAATATCCATTTCTACTTTCATTTTACACCAACTTTCCGATTTTTTCTTCCACCAACTCTATAATTTTACCTGAGTGAATTAAGTCTCTTAAAGTATTGATATGGGGATAAAGATAATGATCTTCCTCCATCTTGGGTACCGTACAAGCAATTTCATCTAGTACTGCATTGGAAGCACTGCTGGGCAATAACCCTTCCTCCATAAATTGATGGGCTTGCCATACAGACAATAGCTCAATAGCTAAAACATATTCCAGCTTTTCTACAATCTGTCTTGCTTTTTTAGAAGCATTATAGCCCATCGCCACATAATCCTCTTGATTGCCACAGGTTGGTATACCATCCACTGTAGCGGGATGAGAAAGAATCTTCATATCATTTATTAAGCCTGCCTGAGTATATTGTGGGACCATCAGCCCTGAATTCAACCCTGGATTCTTAACAAGAAAGGAAGGATATTCAGAGTAGTTGCCATCCACCAATCGGTTGTTTCTCCGTTCTGACATCTTTGCAATCATGGTGCCGGCTATACAGGCTGAGTCCATTTCTATTCCTATATAAGAAGAATCTGCATTACATCCTGAGATTGCTTCCCCATCCTCTTCCTGATGCCAGATAATGGGATTGTCACAGCAGGCATTCATCTCTATTTCAATGGTTTTTAACGCATCCTTTAGTGTTTTTTTCGCTGCACCGTGAAGCTGAGGAATACATCGAAGGGATAATGCATCCTGTAGACGATAATCCTGGAAATGTTTAGCAATCTTAGAATCACCAAGAATCTTTCTTACGTTTTCAGCGGTATTGGATTGGTCTTCATGGGGACGCACCCCCATCAATCGTTCATCAAAGGCTCTGATGGTCCCTTTGAGGACTTCCAAAGTCATAGCCCCGATTATATCCGCTGCTTTCGATGCCTTTAACATATCATGGAGGGCTAGTGCCCCTATAGCCGTAACACTGGTGGTTCCAGATACCAGTGTCAAACCCTCCTTGGCAGATAGTACGGTGGGTTCCACACCCCCTCTTTTCAACGCCTCTTCCCCAGAAAGAAGTTCTCCCTGTAGATAAGCTTTGCCTTCTCCCATCAAGACCATTGCCATATGGGCTTCAGGACTGAGATATCCTACAGAGCCCTCCTTAGGGGCAAAAGGTGTAATACCTCGGTTCAGAAATTGTCTGTATAATTCCACCGTCTCGATTCGAGCTCCTGTATAACCCTGCCCTACATTCTGTAAGATCATCAGCATGGTTCCTCGCACCTCCTCAATAGAAAGGGGTTCTCCTACGGAAGTAGCATGGGACAGAATAATATTTCTTTGCAGTTTAGCTGTGTCTTCCTTAGAGATTACCTGGGTACATAGAGCGCCAAAACCGGTTGTCACACCATACATAACACGCCCTTCATCAATCCATTTTTCAACAAGACTTCTTGACTTCTTGACACCTTCAATGTAAGAATCAGAAAATTCCACAACAGCACCATATCTTGCTACTGCCACAAACTCCTCTATAGTAATTCGACCACCAAGAATAACCTTATCAATCCTTTTAGCCGGTATATGCTTTGTCAATTTGTATGCCTCCCCTGTGTATCTTGCATGTTTTTATTGTTTCTATAGTATTACATCTGTTGCTTTATAATAAGCGATTGCATGTTTAGGGCAATTTTCTGCACATATGGTACAGGCCCAACATTTTTCTCTATCAAATTTTACCTCATTCTCTTTCAAGCTGTAGAAAGCACCGAAATTACAGATTTTGATGCACTTTTTACAATGAATGCAGGACGCTTCATCCCACTGGATGACATACTCTGTTTTGGGCCATATTTTTTTGGAACCCAATATTTCTGCTGCTCGAAAGGGATAGCAACAACATCTGTCGCAGTTACACAAGGCTTCCTCTTCTCCAGAATGGATAAGCCCCTGTTTATTTGCTTCCTTCAAAATCTGTTTTGCCTGCTCCTTTGTCAGTTGTTCTCCCCATCCTCTATCAGCAGGCGTATTGTTTTCACATCCAAACTGAATACATACATTTTTAGGCTTATCACAGGCCTGTGCTATAGATCTACAGTTGCAAGGTTGCAAATAAATTTCTTTTTCCATAGAATCAATCATTTCTTGTGCTTTTTTTAAAGTTATTATATCACTATTGTGAAGGGGTATATTTTTTCCCCTAATTTTCTTCTCAATCGTCCCTCGTATTTTATCTACATAAGTGCCAAAACACCACACATCCAGCTTCTTTCTGTCATCCTCAGCAACTCCTTGCCATTTGTCTAATTCATATTGGGCAAAATAAGATAACCTTGTGTAGAAAGTATCCGTTGTATAATACGTCTTTTTATGCTTTTCAATTTTTTTAATTACTGCCCTTTTATAACAATTCTTTAAAAATAAACTACTGTCCCTATCAAAATTTTCATGAATGAATTCTATCAATCCACTGTAAGTAAACTGGTTTTTCTTCATGAGGCTTATCAGTCTTATTTCATCTTCTGTTAACATTACCTTAACTAAGTGATAAAACAACTCAGGTACTTCATAATATTTTACTACATCTAAGTAGCCTCTATTATCCATCATTATTTCCTCCTTGGATTTAATCAGGAAGAAGAGCATTTGCTCCTCTTCCTAACAATTCCACCGTAAGGCCTTTATTTCTCAACCTTATCAATAAAGAACATTTTGAAACAGGAAGCCACTTGAAGAACAAATACAAATAGTACCACAAAACCTCCTGCTGCTGAGAGAAACTTAACACCGTCAACACCTTGAGAACCACCTGCAAATGCTACCATTAGGTAGGCAATTGTACCAACGGAAATCCCCCAAAGCAATTTCTGCCAAGTAGCAGGTTCTTCATCGTGATCAATATCTTTCGTACACAAGGAAGCAACAGTTCTATTGATAGAGTCGGCAGCTGTTGAGAAGGATAGAATTAGTGTAATCATTACTACTGGTATAATAGCAGCGCCAAATGGTATGTTTCCGAGGAATGCCCACAGGGCAGCAACTGCACCATGATCATTAATTGTAGCTACTAAATCCAGAGTGCCATTTGTCTGCCAGTAAATTGCAGTTCCTCCCCAGATACCAAACCAAGCAACACTAAACAGTGATGGCATAATCCAGTTAATGATCATAAACTGACGAATTGTTCTTCCGTAAGAAATAATGGCAAGGAATATACCCATCAACGGTGCATAAGCAATCCAGATAGCCCAGTCATATAGTGTCCACCACATGACTAATGCTTCTCCGCCTATATCAATAGGATCTAGCCCCCATATCCAGAAATTCTGCAGCCAATAAGCCATACCCGCTGTAGTCAGTCTTAAAATATATAATGTAGGTCCAACGATAAATAAGAAAATCAATAAAACATAGAATATTTTTGAATTTGCACTGGAGCACCATTTGATTCCTTTATCGATTCCTAATAAAGATGAAATAGTGAAGGTAACTGTGATTACCACTGATAAAACTAACCAAACCATAGCATTCTGTGGAATACCATAAGTCATCTCTAACCCACTACTTACTAATGTTAGTCCTGCACCAAGGGAAGCAGACAATCCTAACGCAATCCCTAAAACAGCTAGTGTATCAATAATATCTGCCCAGACACCCTTTGTAACTTTGTCCCCAAATAAAGGAATAAGGGAGGCTGTAACAGATAGTGGTTTTTTTCGATTAAAATACATATAAGCTACTACAAGCCCACATAATGAATACATTGCATAAGGCACAAAAGTCCAGTTATAGAATGCTCTGCCAAGAGCAAATACTGCTGCAGTTGCTGAGCCAGCAGTGATTCCAGTTTGAGACAATTCACCCCATACGTTTCCAAAATAAATAATTGGTTCATTAACACCCCATGTGATTACACCGGTTGCAATTCCACCGGTAAGGGCCATGGCAAACCAAGCTCCAAAGGAATACTTTGGTTGAGCACCTTCTCCTCCAAAACGAATTTTACCGAGTTTCGAGAAGGTGATAATAGCCACAAGGATTATTGCAACAACAGAAATAATCTGATAAAGCCACCCGAAGGTTCTAAGGGACCATAGAAAAATATTTGTAGCAACTGTAGTCAACATTTCATTATTAAATAATCCTAATAAAGCGGACCCGCCGATTACAAGAATAGATGGCCAGAATACGCCTTTACGTATTGGTCTTGATACAGGTTTTACTTTTGTTTGCATCCAGTTTTCCTCCTTTTATTCATTATTTGTGATTCTAATATACACTAAACTACGACCTTCACCTCCACGTTTAGAAATCTTCATTATTATAGAATTAAATCCATTGGTCCATTCAATAATAATGTTACCTTTGCTTTATTAAAGTAGCAAGAATAGTGCCACTTTTTTGTTTTTTTCATTTTGGTGAAACAGTTGAAATTTACAGATTTATTCTATTGCATTTTAAATAATAAATTTTTAATGTGCAAAAAAAATTTGCACATTAATGCTTCCTCTGTATATTTTATTAAAAAAAGCCATGAAAACAGCGCCAAAAAAATTGGCGCATATGCAAAATTATTTTGCTTTATCTGTTGAAAATATTTAGTTTTTTCACCCTATATTGTAAATTCTGCCTACTCATACCTAATGCTTTTGCACTGTGGGTAATATTTCCTCCATATTCGGCAAGAGTATTTTCAATGATGGCCTTTTCAACTTCTTCCATACGTTCATCAAATGTGCCTGTAGAACTAACTTTTATATTTTGAGATATGTTCCTGGTTTCAGTTCTATGGGTTACACTTTTTAATGTCTGTAGATAGTTGGGAAGATTGTCCTGTGCAAATTGTTCGGTATTTTCAGGAGCATGATTGAATGCATATTCTACCACATGTTCCAGTTCTCTCACATTTCCTGGCCAATCAAACTGCATAAATATATCAATAGTGTTTTTATCAAAAGTAGCTTTCCGCCTATTATATTTTTTGCATAAGCCATCTAAAAAGTGTTGGGCAAGCGTAGCGATATCTTCTTTTCTTTCCTGCAAAAAAGGAACCTGGATTTTTACCGTAGATATCCTATAATAAAAATCCTTTCGGATTTTTTGCTGTTGAATCAGCTCATCAGTATCCTCATTAACTGCAGCAATGATTCGTACATCACATCGGATTTCTTGACTGCCTCCAACTCTTTGAAACCGTTTTTCCTGCAGTACTCTCAATAACTTTGCCTGCATCTCTGGTATAATAGAGTTTACTTCATCTAAGAATAATGTTCCTCCATTTGCCATCTCAAACAACCCTTGCTTTGCAACACTTCCTGTAAACGCGCCCTTCTCTGTTCCGAAAAAAGTACTTTCAAAGAGATTATGAGGTATGGCGCTACAGTTGACTCCTATAAATGATTTGTATCTTCTATGTCCAAAAGAATGTATGCTCTGGGCGATCAGCTCTTTCCCTGTTCCCGTGGCTCCCTCAATCATGATACTAGAATCTGTCAGAGATACTTTCTTCGCAAAATGAATGGTTTCTTTCATACACCCTGATTGATGAATGATATCATTAAAGGTATATAGATTCTTCTTTTTTTTAGAATGTTCATCCGCTAAATATGCTTCACTATTAAAAGACTTATTTTTTATTTGTTTTAACAGCGATAAATCACTTTCGAAAACAACCGCCCCATATACTTTTTCATTAATTATCAAAGGATAAGCGTTGTTAATAGTGGTTAAGCTTTTGCCTGATATACTTTTAAAACGATCACATCGATTGATAACAGGCTCTTGTGTTCTCAACACTGTCAAGACAGTACTATATTCTTCCTTTAGGTCATATAAATCCAACAAATGTTTTCCTCTAAAATCATCTATGTTGAACATCTCCAGCTTTTCACTGGCAGGATTAGCATGTAAAAAGTATCCATTTCGATCATAAATCTGAATCCCTTCCTCCACATGCTTAATCGTTTGTTGGAAAAGTTCCAGAAGTAGATTATCACGGCTTAAGTATAAGGCTCCACCCTTGGATTCCTCAACCCACTGATACTTGAAAAAGTATCCTTGTATCTCTACTACACCTTCATCCTGTTTGTTGCTTGTCCCCAATACATCGTCTATTTTTTGACCTATCAGATGACTCCTTGTTTCATCGTGAAACCACCCTTTACTTGAGCCAATACAAAGTATTTCTTTTATCTGAAGTTTTAAATCTGTTTTTATTATCAAATCAACGATAGCCATTGTCTGCCTCCATTTATCTTTTTCCACACTTTGTATAAAAGTCATAGGATTCATCTAACAGTATGCTGCTTTTCTTTAATTTTTAATTATCGATATTATATAGTAGTTTCTATATATATGCAATATATCTATCCTATTTTAAATTTAAAGGAAGTCTTTGCTTTTGAGGGCAAGTTTCTGACATAAAAAAAACATCTGATTTCCTCTTGTATCAAGCATCTTTTGCATATTTCTATATCTATACTGTTAGGCTGTTTAGTAATGCCTATGATAACATAATATCGCTACCTCTATCAGGGTTTTTCATTCTACTAAGAAATACCGGGCTTTTTCTGCTTTAAAAACTTATTGCAATTTATTACAAATATAGAGGGTCATATCTATAAAAAATTATGAAAAGAGCATGTAATATATTTGATGTCGATTATTTAACAACTTCACTTTTCTACGATGCGTATCGAGGTAGGATCATGATACAATTATTTATGAAATAGTCTCACTAGATGAAGGGAGAGATAATATGTATCGAAAACTATTTTCGCCAAAAAAGATAGGCACCATGACAGTCCGTAATCGAATCGTTATGACAGCAATGGGAAATTACCTGGCAGAGGCAGATGGCTGTGTTTCTGATGCGGATATAGCATTTTATGGGGCACGGGCAAAGGGGGGCGTAGGCCTTGTCATCACTGAATGTGCTTGTATTAATTTAGAAATTGGAAAAGGAAATTGCCACCAGATGGCAGTGGATAATGACGAACATATTGAAGGCTTAAAAAAACTAGCGGATGAAATTCATAAGTACGGGTCAGCAATAGCTGTTCAAATCTATCATCCTGGACGTCAGGGTATAGCAGCAATTAATGGAAATACAACCATGCAAGCACCCAGTGCAACAGAATGTCAGGCAGTTCATCAACCAACTCATGAGATGACAAAAGAAGAAATTAATGATACCATTGATAGATTCATTCAGGGGGCGAAAAGATTACAAAAGGCAGGAATTGATGCAGTGGAAGTTCATGGTGCACATGGCTATTTGATCGGTGAATTTTTAAGCCCCTACACAAATAAAAGAACAGACGAATATGGTGGAAGTTTTGAAAACCGCATGAGATTTTTAGATGAGATTATTGCAGGAATCCGCAGAGAATGTGGAAAAAATTATCCTATTATTGTGAGATATTCTGCAGATGAGTTTATGAGCTATGTAGGGCATCCAGAGTTGGGGTTAAATTTAGAGGATGGAATTAAAATTGCAAAACATTTAGAAGCCCAAGGGGTTGATGCTCTTGATGTAAGCTGTGGTATTTATGAAACAATGAATACCGCATGGGAGCCGGTGGGCTTCGATCAGGGCTGGAAAATTCACATTCCCACCCGAGTGAAAGAAGCGGTTTCTATTCCAGTAATTGGTGTGTCTGTTATACGTGAGCCAGAATATGCAGAGCAGATTTTACAAGAAGGAAAAGTTGATTTTGTTGGGTCTGCCAGACAGTTTTTTGCTGATCCTGAATGGGGAAATAAGGCACAACAAGGAAAAGAAAAATCTATTAGAAAATGCATCTCTTGCCTACATTGTATGGAATCATTAATGATGACAGATATAAATCAAATGCCTATGGCATGTGCCATCAACTATGAAGGAGGCAAAGAAACACATTTTGGCGATGCTCATCTCAAGCAGGATGGTAAAAATCGTGTAGTTGCAGTTGTTGGTGCCGGACCGGCAGGTATGGAAGCAGCTCGGATATTAGCAAAGCGGAAATTCAACCCCATTGTATTTGAAAAAAATCATGAAGTTGGGGGACAAATTCTATATGCTTCTAAGCCTCCAAAAAAGGGAAAAACAGCTTGGCTAACTGATTATCAAAAAGCACAGTTAGAAGACTTGGGTGTGGAAATAAGATTAAATCATGCACCTACGCTAGAAGAACTAAAAGAATTAAATCCATATGCAGTGTTCGTAGCACAAGGATCTATTCCAATAATGCCAAAGTCTCTTCCAGGAATTGAAGGAGAGAAGATTTTTACTCCTATTGATATATTGAGTGGAAAAGTAACACTTAGGGACAAAAAAGTAGCTGTCATTGGTTCAGGAATGACAGGAATTGAAACCGCAGAACTATTAGGTGCTCAGGGCAATGAAGTAACTGTTTTTGAAATGGAAGATAAGATAGGACCGGGAGTTTTTTTCCAAAGCTTGATCGATATTATGGGGAGAATTACAGAGTATGGCGTTAAATTATTCCCAAAGCATAGATTGATAAAAATTGAGGGAACTACTGTAACCATGGAAACTACAGATACTAAAGAAGCTAAAATCTTCAATTTTGATGCCATAATCGTTTCACTGGGAACAGCATCGAATACAGAGCTGTTGGAAGAAATGCAGACAGTGTTTGATAAGGTTGTATTGCTTGGAGATGCAGCAAAAGTAGGACGTATTGAAGGGGCTATTGGCAGCGGATATAAAGCGGCATTTGAATTATAAGAATAATAAATCAGAAGAGGGGGAGATGAATATGTTAAAGTCAGGAGTCTATACACAATTAGCACCAATACTTTTTGGTAACGGAACCTCTCAACAAGCAGGCAAAAAGGCAAAAGATTTAAATATGACAAAAGTATTACTGGTTACTGATAAAGGAGTTTTGGATACTGGTCACGCAGAAAAAGTAGTGAACGTCCTTAAGGCAGAAGGTATTGACGTAGTAATGTGGGATGGCGTAGAAACAGACTGCCCCGATTATACAGTAGCAGCAGCGGCAGCCATAGGACGAGAAAAAGCTGTAGACAGTATTATAGGTGTTGGCGGTGGTAGTGTATTGGATACTGCAAAAGCAATTGCAGCAGTAATTCCA
Organism: Clostridium aceticum; assembly: GCF_001042715.1. Taxonomy (NCBI): domain Bacteria; kingdom Bacillati; phylum Bacillota; class Clostridia; order Peptostreptococcales; family Natronincolaceae; genus Andreesenella; species Andreesenella acetica. The sequence continues at coordinate 4,109,091 of NZ_CP009687.1, forward strand.
AATGGAGATGGAGTATTGCAGGAAATTGTACTCTATCTAACTGGTCAGAAGAGATATGCTGTCCAACCGTTGCCATTGATGTTGATTCCTACTACTGCAGGAACCGGTTCGGAAAGCACCTTTGTATCCGTTGTATCCTCAGAAACAATGCAATGTAAAATTGGGCTTCCGTGTCCGCCTAACTATGGAATTGTAGATCCAGAACTTACCGTGGGGTCTCCTGCATTTATTACCGCATTTGCAGGAATGGATGCATTTTCCCATGCCAGCGAAGCATTGACAGAAGTAAAAAACACACCTCACTCTGACTTGTTAGCTTATGAAGCTATTCGGCTAATATCAAAATGGCTTCCAATTGCTGTAAAAGATATAAATAACTTAGAAGCTAGGGAAAATCTAGCCTTGGCAAGCAATTTTGCAGGAATTGCGTTTAACGAATCAGGCGTACATATGGGACATTCAACAGCTCATGCATTAGGACATATGTATCATATTCCTCATGGTATATGCTGTGCATTAGTCACTCCGCCTATTATAGAATTTTCAGCCAAAGCATATCCTGAAAAGATGAAGAAGATCGGAGAAATTATGGGTCTTAGTTTTTCCCCAGAAACTCCAGAAAACATTGGAAAAATAGTAGGAAATGCAGTTAGGGTGTTGTGCAAAGAAATAGGAATCCCTTCTTTAAAAGAACAAGGACTAACAAAAGAACAGGTACTAGCAGCAAAACCAATGATTTACCAAGAGCCCCTTTGTATGACATTCGACGGAACAATTACAGAGCAAGATGTCATCACACTATTAGAGACTTTATATGATGATTACCAATAAAATGCTGTATCCTTTTTAAACCCTTTAGATTCGATTAAAAAAACACTCCCAGTGAAGTTTCTGGGAGTGTTTTTTTATGGGATTATCTTATGTGTAGCATTTATTCCCTAGGTTTTTTGAGCTTTTCTTGCATATCCATAATCAAAAAGGATAACTGCAGTTGGAAAATTGTTTGTGCATCCATAAAGTTTAATCCTGTTAATTCTACAATACGGTTGAGTCTATATTTCATTGTATTGTAATGAATAAATAACGCTCTAGCAGTTGATGGGATTTCTAGTCCATTGTCAATGTATGCTTTTATCGTTTCTAAAAACATATGATATTTATCAGACTCTATTTCTTGCAAGGTCCTTATAGCCGGATGGATCAAAGGCGTTAAATCCCTTTCGCTGCCATAGATCAAAAAAACATGCTGCAGCATAATATCAGAATACCGAACAATTGGTTGAGAGAAATGCAGCCTCCCACCGGTATGAAGTGCCTCGCAAGCAGAGCGATAATGTTCGGGTAAGGAATGTAGTTTGTGAAATAATAAGCTAATCCCTGCACGGCAATCATAGGAATCTAACAGCGCTTCAAAACTAGTCCACTCTGATTCTGTGAAGGGCTGTATTGTTTTAGAGTCATAGAGGGCTACCAGGTGGCCATCATAGTACACAATATTATCCCGTCCTAGAAAGTTTTGAAGCTTTCGTTTAAATAAGATAGCTTTAGCCTTATCCTGCAGAAATGAATCTTTTAGCTCAATAACGATTAATGTCAAATTATCATATAGCTTTATATTAAACTGGTGTATCCGTTCATCAATTGCATCGTGATCGTATAGTTTTTCATTCAATAAAGATATTAAAAATGATTCTATAAGCGGAGAACAGGAAGCATGTTCTGCATAGTTATTGGTTAAAAATTGAGACAGACAATTTCCTATAATTGTAATAAGCTGTTGGTCGGTTTCAGATATTGACTTATTATATGCCAATGTTTTGAGATACCCCACTGGAACATTGTTTGATAAAATACGAAAAACCAACTGATTATGATTTAGTATACCTTTTTCCCAGATTAGAAGGGGTTTTTGCGGGTATCGTCCTTCATCAGCTAAGCCGTCCATCATGACAGAGTTGACATAGTCTTCAGTTACATACCCCTTGGATAATGTCCATTCCCATAAAGGTTCATTGTTAACGGTATTTCCGCCGGCATGGGCAATAAAACAAAGAGAAACATCTACTAATAAAAGAGGATTGCCTAGCAACTCAAAGCCTAGATCAAGCACTTCCTGCAAATTAGAAGTATTTTTATTTAGCCGCATAATTTTAAGTGCACATTCAGAGATATACATCGCATTATCAAAATAGTCCTGTACTGCGTTAAGTAATCCGCTGATATCCGTATTAGGTGCGACATAAATGCAATTGCAGTTTGCATGTAAGGAATCATAGGCAGAAGTATCATGATCTCTTATCAATAAAAATGTAGTCGGTGCAGGGGGAGGAACAGATGGTAACTGAGAACTTTTTCCTATATATATACAATCTGAGTGAAAATCCTTTAGATGCTTATTTAGCAAACGAAAAGTACGTACTTCATGACAGCAGTAACCTGTAGAAGCTGGTTTAAAGTCTGAAATATATTTTAATAGACTACTGATTTTTACTGCCATAACAGTTCCTCCATAACATCATCTTTGAGTTATATTATATAGCAATCAATGTATGTAGACAAGGCGGCACATCCGATTATATTTATAGAAATAATTTGTTTGTATAATAGCACAATTTATATTAACATGAATCTATACATATCGATATGTATTTTAATGGTGAAATCTTATTTTTACCAAAACAAAAAAACTAGTTTAGTGTGAAGGAGTGCTTAGTGTGGACATCATTGCTGGTATGTTAATTACATTTTGTGTGCTAATTTTTTCTATTTATAAGGGAATTTTTGTGGGTTATCCATTGTTGATGGGTTTTTTAATTTTTTCCTACATTTCACTGAGAAGAGGCTTTTCATTAAGTGAGATCCTTATCATGTCATATACTGGAGGAAAAAAAGCATTTGTTGTCTTAAAGATATTCGTATTAATAGGTGCTATTACAGCTATATGGATGGCAGCGGGAACTGTTCCTGGAATAGTTTACTATGGTATTAAGTTTATGAATCCTAACTTTTTCATCCTATATACCTTCTTGATAAGTTCTTTGGTATCTTTTTTACTTGGTACATCTTTAGGAACAGTTAGTACTGTAGGTTTAGCCTTAATTGTAATGGCTAAAAGTGGAAATGTTGATCCAAATATAGCTGCGGGGGCAATTATTGCAGGGGCATATTTTGGTGATAGGTGTTCACCAATGTCTTCAAGTGCAAATTTAGTTGCAAATTTAACCGAGACGAATCTTTATATCAATATAAGAAACATGTTTAAAACGTCAATTATACCTCTGTTGCTATCAATGGTTTTATATACAATAATTTCTTTCCAACAACCATTGAGTTTTATTGGAAGTAGCATTGATAATGAGATAGTAAAAATTTTTACTATAAACTGGTATGTCCTATTACCATCTCTGATTATCATTGTCTTGTCAATACTTAAAGTTAACGTTAAATTATCCATGCTCTTTAGCATTTTAGCAGCATCTATTATTAGTGTATCACTGCAACAGCAGACTCTTCCACAGATATTAAGGTATATGTTGCTAGGATTTCACTTAGATTCAGCTAGTCCACTTTATACAATAATTAAAGGTGGAGGAATTGTTTCTATGTGGAAAGCTTCGTTGGTTGTGTTTGTATCTTGTTCTCTTGCTGGAGTATTCGATGGAACAAATATGCTAAAAAGTGTAGAAAATATCTTAATGAAAGCAAAAACACGATTTCAACTTTTTTCTTATACAACCGGCGTAAGTATTTTAACCGCTGCTTTCGGATGTAATCAATCTATTGCAGCCGTTTTAACTAATCAGCTTATGACAAACACTTATAAAGAAAAAAATGTTGATAAGTATGCGTTAGCTATTGATCTAGAAAATACAGGAATCGTGCTAGCAGCTCTTATTCCTTGGAATATAGCGGCTTTTGTACCTACCAGCACAATGAACGTAAGTAGTATAGGTTTTATTCCATATGCTTTTTATTTATACCTTCTTCCAATAGTTAATATCATATATTTTAAGATTTCGGAAACAAGCTATAAGGTAAGACCAATAAGTAGTTATAATTCTAAATGTTGATATAGTTTTGTCTATGGACCAAATCTCTTTTTCAGCACTTTCCTTGTCTTAAAAAATGCACCTCAAAGTGTTAAACGTCATATCTAACATTTGAGGTGCATTTTATCAATAATTTTAAAATATCCTATTCTATAGCGATCCATTAGTACTCATTCTTTGTACAAACCTTTTAGTAAGCTAATTTCCTTGGCATAACTAAAAATAAAAAACTGCTAGCCCTTGAATCAGGCTAACAGTTTTCATAAATTATTTAATTATTTGAATAGTTTGAGTTTCTCCAAACCATAGAACATACGCCCCAAGCATTTCAGATACGTATCTAATTGGTACCATTGTTCTACTTTCTAATATTCTTGCAGGTACATCCATACCCTCTATAGTTTGATCTACCACTAATGTTAATACCTTGCCATCTAACTTAATGGTAACAGTTCTTGTAGAAGATTCCCATTCTACCTTTGCACCTAAGGCTTCTGCTACTACTCTTAAAGGTACTAGTGTTCTTCCATCTTCAATTAATGCAGGAACATCTGTCACTTTACTGTTTTCATTTACTAAGTAGTCATTGGCCCCTATTGCTAATTTAATTTGAGTAAGGTTGTCAGCTCTTACAATACTGTATAAACTGAAGCTGTCTGTGTAAAACTCAAATGTTTCATTTTTACTGTCGTACTCTCCACCTAGCTTAACCGCTTTGTATGTTCCGTCGCCTTGTGGAACAAATCTTACTGCTGTTAAGTTGTCCATGTTTTCTCCAACTAAACCTAATTCTCTTAAGTTTAATATTACCTTAACTGGTTCTGCAAAGCTACGGATTCTTGTACTAGTCCCATCAATATGTCTTAATTCAGCCACTAAATCTAATACACTGCCACCTAAGACATATAAGCCTGATTCATTTAATCTAGCTGAAGAAATTACCTTTTCTGTTATTACTGTTTCTGTTAGTTTAGCTCCTAATTCAAGTGTTGAACCAACTGCTGCACTTTTCACTTCTGGAGTATTTAATGCCGTTTTACCAAAATCAATTGTTGCTATGGCTGATTCTAATACTACAGGCTTTCCAGACTCCATAATGTTTTTAATTTCGTTACTATTAGCCACTACTGTACCTTTACCTACTTCTACTGTAGATAAACCATCGGTAATCTTTGATTCATATTGTACCACTGATTGTTGTTGAACTGGTGTTTGTTGACTTTGATTGTTTTGATTATTTTGTGCTGGTTGTTGTGGTGTCGATGCAGCTCCACCACCACCTCCTGACGATTTACCTGAACTACCGCCTGAACTACCACCTGTGCTGCCTCCATTATTGTTTTCATTAGTAACTGGTGGTGTTATTACTGATGCTGCTTGTCTTGTAGCAGTGATTGTATAGGTTCTAGTATCTACACCGTTTTCTGCTATTACCACAATGGTAATAATATTTTCTCCAACACTCAAAGGAACATTTCTAGGACCTTCAACAGCAGTACCGTTTAATATTACTGTTGTGCTAGCCCTACGTGTGATTAATAGATTTAACGAATCTATACTATTACCTACATATAGATTATATTCTGTTAAATCTGGGTTAAACATAAATAGCATATTTTCTATTGAAATATGAGGTAACTCTGTATTGTCATCTAATGATGGCTGTTGTTGTCCTGCCCCATCTCTACTTACTTTTACTGTATAGGTCTTTGTTCCTCCATTTTCAGCTGTTACTACAATGCTAATGGCATTTTCTCCGACTTCTAAAGGCACCACCGCAGCATTTCTTACCTCCCCGTTAATTCTGATCGTGGCACCATTAGAGGTTGCGGCTTGGATTGTATAATCTTCTATATCATTGCCCACATTTATGTTGTACTCTAAAACATCTGGATTAAATGCTGGTGTTATTGCTGTGGACCCATATAATGAATCTAAGTTGTTATAGTTTCTTAGCTCAGGTAATTGAGAACTGATTCTTAAACTCTTAAAATACTCTATTGCCTCCTCTAACCTACCTTTAGCTTCGTTTACTTCTACTTGTGTAGCTTGTGCGTCATGGTATACCCATAATGCAGTGTTTCTTTCTGCTTGCAATACTGCTACTGAGCCATACGGGTATTGTCCCTCCAGTACTCCCTCTACTGAGAATGAGACTAAACCCTCAGCTTCTTGAATTTTACTTAACAGTTCAACTTTTTCTACTTGGGCTGCTCTTACTCTTACCGTGAAATATACTTGGAATCCGTTATGGTCTACATCTATTAGTACTTGTCCTATGGATAAACCTGTTACCTCTCCAGCGCTGACTGAAGCTATCTCTGCATTTCGAGAACTCCAAAGGGTTTCATTTGTAACATCGACTACCTCATATGTATCATACATAGCAAGGAATTGTAGCTTTATTGTTTTACCTACTTCCACGGAAACTTCATTAGAAGGTCTGTAAATGTATTGTAGTATCCTTGGTGTTTGAGATCCAGTTATTACACCATTTAGGAATGTATTTAATGCCCCGTATAGCACCACTTCTGCGGCGTCTAGCTCAGATTGTATTACATATAGGTCTTGATAAACTAAGTAAGCTTCATTGATAGCAGCCTGCAGTATAGCTTTGCTTCCAACTGGGTACTGACCTTGAAGGTTTCCTTCTACTGCAACAGCTAAGGCATCCTCAGCTTCATAGATAGCACCTAGTAGGTCTTCTCTATCAACTACTTCTAGATTTCTTGAAGCGATGAAAATATAATATTCATCTGATAATTTATCTATGGCGTCATATATTTGTTCTTGTGTAGTAGCAGTATCTCTAGCGAGTACTGCTGCCCCTATTGCGTTATCGAATCTTAATTTAGCGTCAAAAGGATATTGCCCTACTTCTTCTCCTGCTTCCGTATTGTTGTACAGTTCTCCCATCTCATTTATTAAGTCTTCTAGAACTGATATATCTGGTTTTCTTATAATACTAACAGTATGCTCACTTACTGATTCATTATTGTAAAATAATTCAATTTTAAATGTATTTAATCCAACTATAAGAGATAGTTGTTGAGCTACTTGTCCAGTCATGTCGTTTATAAAAATAATATCATTCATTAAATCAGTAGTTGTTACACCGAATGTTACAGTTTCATGTTTGAAATCAACGATTGCTTCATAAGTTAAAATATCTGGATGAAACTCAATTACGTTTACCCCACCCACTAAGGCTGTTAGATCCTCTACTTCGCTGAGCTCTGATAGTGGTGGTGCGTCGAGAACATATATTATGATGTCATAGAATTCTGTACTCTCTCCATCTTCTACCATCAGTAGGAATGTATTCCCATCAGCTCCTGGGGATACATTTAGTTCAAAGGCTTGGCCGTCTTCTAAGAAGTCCTTGCCTATGATTACTATATCTTGTATATTACGCCTTGTTACGTCCAGGTGTACTTTTTCTGTACCATAAGGTACTTGCACGCTGTATTCTCCAGGATTTGCATCAGTTACGTTTAAATAAGTTGTCCCTGACCCGTCCCTAATCGCTAAAGACGTCAACGGACTTCCAGTTGATGCAAAGGTAAATGATGCAGGTAATAGTAATGTCATTACCAGTACTAATGCTAAAATTCTTTTTGCTTTCACTTGTGTTCCTCCATTCATTAGTTTTTTGGATAAATACTTGAGCAGACGCCTACATATAGCAGGACTTTATCTTTGTTTGATGCTTGGTATAATGATAAATTTTCTAAGCTATTCTATTTTAATACATTGGTCTAAACATTTTCTGAACAATTTCGACATTTTTTTCGCAAAAAAACACCCAATTTATATCGGGCGTTGAGGGTATCTATTTCATTTGTTTTAAAACTTTTTCTGTTTCTTCCGAAGGTTTGGTCTTCAACTCATTCCAAAGTAATGTTTCTAACCTTTTATAAATCAAATTTGCTTTACTTATATTTTGTGTTTCTATATAGTACTTAATTAATTCTCTATAATACATCTCATCAAAAGAATCAAATTCAATTAGTTTTTCTAAAATACTTCTCCACTGATTCGGCCTCTTATCTGAATCTATATGATAGATAACATATTTATCAAAAATCTGCTTCGTCTTTTCTTTAATTTTTTCCCCATAGCCTATGGTCCAGATATAATCCTCATCTCCTAAGTATCCCTTGATGGCTTTATCTATTAAACTTAGGAGTTCTTCGCTATCAATAGCATAATCTAATTCTAGAGGAAACATGCTCTCGTCAATGTGAATACTAATATTTAAAGAGTAGCACTCGTTAGAATACAGTATTGGTTCACTATAACCACAGCTTTTTAATTCTTTTCTGAGTTGATAAACAGTTGTATGCAATATTGTTGTTGACTTTTCAAGAGAGTATTCTGGCCATAAATTTTCTATAATTTGTGTTCTGTGTATTGGTTTTCTATAGTGCAATAATAATACACACAGTTCTTTGACTTTTTTTGTTCTCCACTTTATTGGCTCACCCAGCTTATTGTATAGTATAAAGTTACCCATCATTTGAGCCTTTAGAAGAGTATTATCCTTTGGTATATTCTTATGTATATTCTTTCTTTTCATTATTCTATTAATTGTTTGATATAGGTGTTGTTTATTAATTGGCTTTAATAAGTAGTTAGCTGCATGAACTCTAAAAGCTTCAATAGCATAACCTTCATATGCTGTAACAAATATAATTTCTATATTTTCATCAGTTTTTGTTATTTCTTCAGCCACTGTAATTCCATTGTCACCAGGCATTTCTATGTCTAAAAAAACGATATGAGGGTTCAGCCTTTCAACCATTTTAATTACGTCCTTAGCATCGTTGCATACCCCTACTATTTCAACTTCTTCTTTTTCTCTTAATAGGTTTTCTATAAGTTTGACAGCTAATATTTCATCATCAACTATTATGGCCTTCAGCATAACCCTCATCCTCTTCTTTAAGTGATTGAATAGGTAAAACCATAGTTATACTCGTACCCACTCCCTCTTCACTTTTTATCGATATAGTAGCTCCACTATATTGCTTAATTCTTTTTACAGTGTTTAACAACCCTACCCCACCTTTATAGTCTTGTGATCCACTAAATATCTCCTCCACTATCTCTTTTTTTATTCCATTTCCATTATCGTCAACTGAGATTACAGCCTGATTACCAATTTCATTTATTACGACCCTTACTTCTCCATTTTGCCTGCTGCTAATACCATGTATAATAGCATTCTCCACCAATGGCTGAATTAACAATGGTGGTATCATACAATCTGATTGTAGGTTCATCTCTATATAAAAATCGAATTTTCCTGGGTATCTTACCTTTTCAATTTGTACATAAGAATTAATCAAAGACAGCTCATTTTGTAATGGGACAAGTTTATGCGTATTAATAAAGCCAAAACTACTTCGTAAAAAACTGGCAAAGTCTAATAATAACTCTCGAGTTTTTTCAATATCAATATAACTTAATGACATGACAGAATTCAGTACATTATAAATGAAATGGGGTTTTATTTGTGCTTGCAAGAACGCTATTTCCATATTAGTAGCTGTTTGGGCAACCTCTTTTACAGAAATAAGATTATTTAACCGTATCTTTAACTCTGTTATGTCAATTGGCTTATGAAGAAAATCATTGGCCCCAGACTGGAAAGCAGCTACCATATCTTCAGGTAATATAGCTGCTGTAAGCATTAATACAGGTAATTCTGTTAAACTATAGTTTTCACGTATTTTCTGACAGACTTCATATCCTGTAAGTCCCGGCATCATGATATCCAGCAAAACTAAATTTATATCAATATATCTATTCAATTGGTCTAATACGTCATATCCATTATCCACTGCTATAATACAATACTCTTCTGACTCTAATGCCTCCATCAATATTCTTAGACTTGAATGGTTATCATCTGCAATAATAATTTTTTTGTTTTTAGGGTTTCCAAGAACAAAGGGAAAGGTATATTTAGTGTGATACTCAGTATTATTATATTTAAATCTACTTATTGAAGAACCCTTCAAGGCTTCGCCCTTTATCACTGGCAGACTGAAGCTAAAGGTTGTGCCCTTTCCTAACTCAGACTTAACCCAAACCGCTCCCCCTTGGAGCTCTACTAATTGTTTTGTAATGCTAAGTCCCAGTCCAACTCCATGAATTTCTTGGTGTGAATCCCCTGCCTGCTCATACTCCTTGAATATAGTAGTTAGTTTATCTTTTTTTATACCTATTCCTGTATCTTTTACTGCAATAATCATTTTATCATCCTTTAGTATTGCAGATATTCTTACTTCCCCTTTTTCGGTATACTTTATTGCATTATCAATAAGATTATATAGTATTTGTCTTAGTCTATTTTCGTCTGCATGTACCAATGGTGTCCCTTTAGAAATTTCATTAATTATTTTAATATCTTTCTTTATAATATATTGAAAAACTTCAACTATAACAAATGTAGTGACATATAGGTCAACTGGCTTAAAATCTAGTTCTAATTCCTTTCTTTTTAGCTTCGCAAGATCTAATACATCTTGTACCAAACTTGATAGACGTTTTGATTTTTGTATAACTAATTTTATCTTCTCTTCCTGTTGGGAAACCAAAGTACTAGGGGTACTATTGTTTAATATTGTCTGTAAAATCCCAATAATAGCATATAAGGGTGTCCTAAACTCATGGGAGGTTTTAGCTAAAAAATCATCTTTAAACCTATCTACCTGTAGTAGTTGCTGTGTTAATTCCTCGTTTTTTTGATAAGTATCAGTGAACCTATTTGCCATATATAAAGATAACATCATCAAATAAAAAAACGGAAAAACAGGAGGTAATATGTGTAACTTAATCTTCCCAGTAATATTTAAAGCTGACACAAGGGCATATATACTTAACCCTAATGAACTGATTAGTAAGTGTACTGCACCGGTCGTCCCCTTATTAATTGCTTTTATTTGAAGATATATAATATAAATTATCGCTAACATAAAGTAGGCAGTATACAAGGATTCTAGCTTTGAATTTATCTTAATCGGTAATAAAGTTGTTAGGGCTACAACTATTCCTAATACTATAATAAATTTTACTGCCTTTATATTTGAAAACTCCTTTAACGTTCTATGAAAGTATGCCACCAAAGATAATGCTACTAAATTAGAGGCAGATTGAAGCCTCTGAAATATAGCATACGGTATTTGGGGATACATATAATGTAGAATTTTTTCATTATGGGTTGCTGAGTATAGTGCCACAGAAAAGCAAAACAACGAAAAATATAAGAGACTAGTGTCTTTTCGAAAATGAATATGAAATCCTAAAAAATACATTCCCGCCATAAAAAAGGCTGCAATAGTTATCCAGTCGAAGGTTAATGACCGCTGCCTTAAAGCAAGGATATCTCCTTCATCTCCTAGATAAATACTCCCAACAATTCCACCACCTGTGGCATAGTTAAAGTTAGCTACGTGTACAATGATCTCTATAAGATCCTCATCATTATAGAAAAAAGAGATATATGGCGTATTATGGGGAGAGTAACTAGAATTCTCTTTAGGTACACCACTTTCACCAATTTTCCTTCCATTTACATAGATGACATTTGACATCCGAATATTCGTCGTTTTTATACCTAGTATCTCTTCATTGGCAGATACTTTTACTAACAATCGATAGGTGCCACTTGTAAATTGAGGGATAAATTCGTCATTGACTTTGTGCTTTGTCCATAATGAGGGAACTACTACGTACATAGCCTCAAATCCCGCACTAAAATAATCTGAGTCTACAAGTTTCCCAGGAACAAACTGCCACTCACCGTTCAGTCCAATAGGCCCACTTTGGGTAAAATCATGGTTGCTCAAATCTAATACACCCAGCTTAGCTTGACTTGCCTTATTTACTGAAACAAGGTCGTCCGCCACTCTTATTACTGAAAAGGTAATTAGAAGCATTGTAATTAAAATAATAATTATTGATTTTTTACTCACAGTTATTTCCTCTTTGCATATATATTTGCAGTATACGTATATTATAGCAAAGTCTCCCCCCACCAAACAAAGGTAAAAAGCACCATTAATTGCATAAAAATCGAAGCACAAAAAGCCCTAGACCTCTGTCTATGGCTCTTAAAAAAACATATCTTTATTTTCTAGCCTTCCTTATATACTATTTAGGTATTAATTGTATTTTTATTTAATAGTCTTTTTCTTCATAATCAAATTGTGGCCTTATGTCAAGAAAAAACACAACTTAAAATTAGATTTTTTCATGTTAGATATCCTATTTTACAGTGACCCCCTTAATACTCATTCTTTGTACAAACCTTTTAGTAAGCTAATTTCCTTGGCATAACCAGAAAGTTCATTCGGGGTTTCAAGAAAAAAAGGTAAATTTCGAAGCTTTGGATGGTTGATAATCTTTGTGATCGCTTCTAATCCAATAAAACCTTCTCCAATTTTTTCATGTCGATCTTTACGGCTATTGAAAGGATTTTTACTATCATTTAAATGAATGGCATAAAGTTTGTCCAGTCCAATAATTTTATCGAACTCTCCAAGAACGCCCTCCAGATCATTGACGACATCATAGCCAGCATCATAGATGTGACAGGTATCTAAACAAACCCCCATTTTTTCTGAAAGAATTACTCCATCTAAAATTTGTTTTAATTCTTCAAAGGTTCCTCCGATCTCAGTTCCTTTTCCAGCCATTGTCTCAAGAAGAACAATCGTAGTCTGCTCAATATTTAATAAAGTGTTAAGCATATTTACGATGTGGTTAATGCCCACCTCTACCCCTTGATTAATATGACTACCAGGGTGAAAATTGTAAAAGCTGTTGGGAAGATACTCCATTCGTTTCAAATCATTTTCCATTATTTCAAGTGCAAACTCTCTTACTCTTTGGTCAGCAGAGCAGGCATTTAGCGTATAAGGCGCATGAGCCAAAAAAGTCGTAAAATTATTCTCCTTGGCAAGATCACGTAACGCAAATGCATCCCTTTCGTCGATAGCCTTTGCTTTCCCTCCCCTTGGGTTACGTGTAAAAAATTGAAAAGTATTAGCACCAATGCTAAGTGCTTCTTTTCCCATATGCAAAAATCCTTTGGATACGGATAAATGGCAACCTATTTTTAACATTAATTAGTTCTCCTTTTCTGATTTTTATTATTACGATTGAGACAACAAACCCATCTCCTGTTCTCTTTCAAAAATTTATATCTCCCTTTGGAACCTCCCCAAAGTTGGTCTTGTAGGTTATTTCAGCGTGGTTTAGAGGTTTTATTTCTGCAGATATTTTTATTGGTTGCTTATATGTTTTTTTATTATATCAAGAAAAATAGTCGAGCTCAAACGAAAGTTACTTTTATATTACCTTTGATTTTTTATTATTCATATACAACAAATTGTCTATGTGATACCGACTTAAAAGGATATGTAAAAAAAGTCTTTAAATTTTGGCTTACAGAGACTATCACTTTGTCTCATGGCAAGAGATCATAACGTTTATTCCTTTTTCCTACGGGTAAGTACTTTAATACAAATAAATGTTTTGATAATAAAAAGGAGGTTAACTTAATGAATTTGCTAACTAAGGATGAATTAAGAAGTTTGATACAAACAAGTAATGATCCTCGTGTTTCTATCTTTCTTCCCACCGAAAGGGCTGGTAATGAGATAGATCAAAGTAGAATAAGACTAAAAAACTTAATCAAAGAATCTGAAGAGAAGCTAAAGAAAACTTCCATGTTAGATAAGGATATTCCTAAGTTATTGGAACCCCTTGAAAAACTTGTGAATGATAGTATGTTCTGGAGTTATCAAAATGAAGGTTTAGCTGTTTTTATATCCAAAGATAACTTCTTCTACTATCAATTACCCCTTAAGTTTGATGAGTTAACTGTGGTCTCTAATAGGTTTCACATTAAGCCCCTCTTACCTTTATTTAATAACAATGGTCAATTCTATGTCCTTGCCCTAAGCCAGCAAGAGGTAAGGCTATTACAATGTACCCGGTATGATGTTCATGAAATCAAGTTAGAAGGGGTACCATCTAATATGGCAGAAGCACTACAGTATGATGACCCAGAAAAACAACTTCAGTTTCATACTGGCACCCCAAGAGGTAGTCATGGAAGTGAGCGTTCTGGCATGTACCATGGGCAAGACATTGACCATAAAAATGCTATCTTAAGATATTTTAGACAAATCAATAATGGCATTGTTAGCTATCTAAACGATTATAAAGTACCTCTAGTTCTGGCAGGCGTAGATTATCTGCTATCAATTTATAAAGAAGCAAATGTTTATCAAGGATTGTTACAGGAGGGACTGACAGGCAACCCAGAAGAATTAAGTTCAAAAAAACTCCGCGATGAAGCCTGGGCTATAGTAGAACCTTACTTTAAAGAAGAACAAAAGCGGGCAATAGATCTTTACAGACAACTTGCTGGAACAGGTCAAGCATCTAACGCCATTGACGAAATTGTGCCTGCAGCCTATAATGGCAGGATCAAACAACTTATGATTTCCACAGGTTTCCATGAATGGGGCTCCTTTGTACCTGAAAAAAATGTTGTGACTTTTCACCATGAGGAGAATAACGACTCTATAGATTTAATAGACTTCGCAGCCTCTAACACCTTTCTCACAGGTGGCGATATTTTTATCATTAAAGCCGAAGACATCCCTGAAGGCAAACCCTTTGCTGCTATTTTTAGATACTGATAAGCATAGCAAGCAAGGACCATCCCCCTTTGAGACTTAATAGCAGTAACCCATAGTATGGGTTACTGCTATTTGCTACTGATATGCTATTAATTATTGCTATAATTTACTGATTATTATCCCTATTATGCTTACTCTATATCAATTGCCCAATTTCCATTCATCTCAATGTTAGGATAGCTTATTTCCATATCCGCAGCAGTAAGATTTTCATCAAATTCTAAGGTCATTATAGCTTTATCTTTATTAAATTCAACAGCCATCTTTCTTATATCAGGGCTATAGAAGCTAAAGGATTTTATATGAGCATTTTCATTTTCCCCTGTATTTAACTGAAATTCTACTTCAGCCTTTGTTGCTGTTAGTCTTTTAATTTTTTTCACAATAGCTTTTTGTATCCTAAAATCAATTTCTTGATTTAAATTTACTTCCCCTTCATCGGGGATATTGAATGAAAAAGAGTCTACTACTTCATGATAGGATACAACAATTGTAGGTATCTCTAGTGTCAGGTTCTTGTCTTTAGGTGCATTTGTTTCAAATATTGTTACTGGTCGACCCGTTGGATTTTTTGGAATTTCTAGCTTGTATTCCTTTCCTGTTTCATCAGATACATAAAGATCCTCTGTCATCAATGCAGTACTTGAACCTATCAAGCCCTTTTCCCCAAGATTTTCGAATGTTGATGAAAAATTTGTTTCTTTTAGCTTGCCAAGTGCAGCTAATTTCAAATCTTTATCTTCAAAGGATGTGATTAATTGAATATTTAACTTTTCACTTTCCTCTAAAATTTTAGCGCCAATATTTACACCTGCCACCCTTTTTTCTGCAGCATTAGCAGTATAGATGTTGCTATTTAAATCTAAGCTTTTAGCTTTATCTAGCGAGACTTCGTAGGTATTCCCTGTAATGTTAAATATAAAATCTTTAAAGGGTTTAATATGATAATTTTCTTCTACTCCATTCATAAAGGAGAAAAGATATCTATTTTTTTCCTCTGAAACTTTGCCGTAACCACCTAGATAATAGACTACGCTAGGATTGTTTTTAGGTATGATACTTATATTGGCTAATTCATCCTCTATCTCTAAATCTGTTGTTAATTCCATTTCTAGTTTCCCTTCATGGACCATTATACTTTCTAGGGTAATATAATCATTTAAAGAATGAGGTTCTTTTAAGTAATAAGCTTCTCCATCAACAACCGTTGAGTATATTGGTGTTTTGTTAAAGAAAGACTTTATTGTTTGGGAGATATCATCAGCATATATAGCAGTTATACTTAATATACATAGACAAGCCGCCGCTACATATGTAAGTTTTTTTCTAGTGAAAATTTTTTTGTTTTTTCTACCTAGTTTTTGATGGGCTTTTTTGTTTATAGCATTCATATCTATTTCTACTCCTTCCAGTAGTTTATTAATTTCTTTTTCAACCAAGTCATCATCCAAGCTATTCAATAACTGCATTAATTTATCTTCATTCATAATTTAATACCTCCTTTATAATTTTTCTACCTCTCAAAAGTCTATTATCTATAGCAGTTCTGGATAAATTAAATTTTTTTGCTAAATCATTTATTTTTTCATCAAAAAAATATCTTCTAAAAAATATTTCCTTATCTATTTGATTAAAAGAATTTATTACTTCTATGACCTTTTCTTGCTCTTGCCTTAAAAAGAATAATTGTTCCAAATTATAACTATCTTCTACTTGAAATCCCTCAATATCCACAACATTTTTTCCTGCATTCTTACGTTTATATGTAAGTGCCTTATACTTTGTTAAAACTAAAAGCCATGTTCTAAAGTTCCCTTTCTCTTGATCAAATATATCTATTTTCATCCATGCATCTAAAAACACATCAGAAACACACTCTTCAATATCTTCTTTGTTAAGTGATGGTGATAAAATATTGTAGGTTAAACAATAGACGACCTTTGTATATTTCTCTATCATAGAGTTATAAGCCCTCATATCCTTAGCCTTTATTCCCTCTACAAGTGTACTCTGTGAATACTCCAAATCCTTTACCTCCTTCTCTATCTTTTATGACCAATCCTTCATATATTACTACGCACCTAGTAGCATTTTTCTCTTATAATCTTTGGATAAAAAGTAAAAAACTTCTATGATAATTTTTATTTTATCATAGAAGTTTTTGTAAAATTTCACAGCTTCTCCTTTTGCAGTTACACAAAGTATTGTATGGTCCTCGCTAGCCTTTGTTTCTTACACCAACCAAAGTATAGTTTGTCTAATAACGTGCTTCTTTTGTCAACCTTTAGCTTTTTCTACAAATAAGTTGGATAGATCTTTTATATTTATGCCAACAAATATATCCTAAAACACACCTTGCACGATTCATTCAGCGATTATAATTATTGGATAGAACGGACAATTTTGAGACACTCCTCTCTACCTATATCAACACAATCGCTTAGCATATAATTAACTTCTTCTGTTGTCCAAGCTACAGCGTTATCATACATGATACCAGGGTTGCCATTGATATCAATTTTAACTGGTTTTTCCCCTGCACCTGCTTCTCCTGCTGTTTCTTCACAATTAAATCGTTGCGAGATAAGAATATAACCCTCTTCCCCCTTCTTTGTGAAGTAAAGATGTATAATTTTATGATCCTTTATTTCTTCTAATCGTTCCCCTTCTTTTTCAGGATATAGTTCTGCATAATCGAAAACATAACCTTCTGGCAAATAGTTTGGCATCTTTACTTCAAAACAAGTATATTTGCTAAGTGTGCTAGCATCTGTAATTTTAAAGGATTCTTCTTCATCCTTTGCAACTATTATAGAATTCGTCTCTATCCATTTCTTTTCGCGGGATGCAGTTAGAATGCCATCCTTTGCTACATCTTCATTAACAAAGGCTATAACTTGCTCTCCCTCTGCTGTATATAATTCTCCAATGGTTTTCGGCATTATTTCAATAGGATTTCCATTGCTATCAAAAAGTTTTCCTTTATATTCGGCAGGCACAGACTCTCCAGTCCTGAGGTCTAAATATTCAGCACCTATATTCCCCAATGAGATACGTTGCACAAAACTTTGCACTAGATTTTGTGCAAAAGTAGTTTGTAATGCAAGTATTCCCATGATAAACAAAGAAGCAACTGCCACTGCTGGCTTTTTAAATCTTCTGTAAGCATGCTTCTTTTTTTCTTCTTCACATTTCTCTAAATTAGCTAAAAATCTCTCTCGCATTCTTTCTACTCCTTCCCCTGTACTAAAGTCCATTTCTAGAAGACCCTGCTCTATTTCTAGTAGCTCTTCACAGCTCTGCTCTATACTCTTTTTAGACATAACACATCCTCCTTCTCTATTTCCTTTCGTAGCTTTTTTATTATGCGATAGACTATGCTCCCTACATTTGTTTCCGATATATTCATTAACTTTGCGATTTCTACATTCGCCAGTTGAGCTCCATACTTTAAAGCAATAATATTCTTTTCTCTTTGACTTAATTTGTTGACTAACTTGATCAGTTGACAACTGCTTTCTTCAATAACCACCTCTTCTTCTGGTGTTTTTTGCGAAGAATTTAATCCTACTCTACTTTCAAAATCAAAAGGAATCCATCCCCACTTCTTTTTTTCACGCAAATAATCATTTGCACAATTTTTGGCAATACCAAATAACCAGCCTTCAAAATGTCCTTTACTCGGTTGATAAGTTTGATATCTGCTGATCACCTTTTCAAATACCTGATTGGTTAAGTCCTCAGCATCATAGGAATTACTAATTCGATAATAAATATAATTGTATACACGTCTATGATAATTTTCAAAGATCTCTATAAACACTTCTTTTCCCAACCGCAATCACCTCCCCTGTCTCTATAAATCTTGCTTCTGCTTACTTTCTGTTGGTTTTTTATTTCACTTAGCTAAGTCTTTCATGTAGTAATACGAATATTATAGAAATCTATCACACTTTTTTTAATTTAAAACACTACAATATTTTATAAAAATTGAAAAAAGTCATCAGTTCACAAAAAGACCGATGACCTTCTATTTAATCACTATTGATTACTAACTATACTATCTTTTGTCCTTATGATTCTATCACTTTATATTTAGTCAGAAGCATATACTATTCCTACCCCATTTCTCTATTCTCTACATGTGTATAGTAAGCAAGGTCCGTCCCCATTTGCCTGATAACTACTATACTGTAATACGCTAATATTAGTAAACAAAATAAGCGAGAACTTTCTTTGCTTATTTTATTCGTTAGATATCATTGTCTAATTGACCTGACTACTGAATTTTAGAATACAGTAGTCATTGATGATACCCTTATATTTTTCTAATTATGAATTATCCATATAAATAATAAACCTAACTTATTAATCATAAATTGCTCTAAAACTTCTGGTAAATGGTGTAATCCTTTTTAATCATTAGAAGTTTAAAGTCCCGTAGTTTTTTAAAATACTCAGTTTCATAAGCAAACTTCAATAATGAAACCAACCATGCTGAAGCAGTTTCTTCCTTGCAATTACTCTGGTGAAATGTTATCTTATTCATAAGATAATACCGCCTTTCGTAGAGTTTTTGTGGGAAAAATACTACTTCGATAGGCTTAAGGTATTTTTGGGGTATATCCCAATGGTAATTTATCCAAACTAGCATTAGATCTTTGTACAAAAGTTACGTAGTTAATTTAATAGACTAGAATAAAATTTAAAATTTCATTCTAGTTATTAATTTTTCATTTAAACCATTCGTTACATTAAACGAATGCTCTGTAACAAGAGGCTGACAGGACGTCATCCCCTTAATTTGCATCCCTCATATTTTATAATATATAAATAATACGTATTATTAAGCCATATAAAATGTACTTAATTAAAATTAGTATCCTAAATGCTTTCCTACAATAATTACCTTAATTCTCCCTTTGGTAAACTGGCGCTTTATAACAACGAAATCATTACAAATTCTTTCCTCGCTTTTACAATCAATGCAATACCCCAAAGTTACACATGGAGTATTTTTATTTAGCCTTTTGGCATCCAGTGGGGCAGCATATTGTCTTACCCGTTTTTCTGCTTCCTCTAAATTTTTAACTATTTTATTAATACCTGTAACAATAATTACCTGGTCTGGTCCATAAATCATTGCTGCTACCCGACTTCCGTTACCATCAATATTATAAAGCTCACCTTCCTCTGTCAAAGCGTTTGTACTACACATAAACGTATCCGCACTAAAACTTTTCCTATATATTTCCTTCTTCTCTTTTTTTGTAATACCTTCCTTATGTTTATCCCAAAAATCATACTTGCCGTTTCGCAAAAAATCAATCACACCTGTCTCAAAGAGAGTCATAGAATCCGCAACTGTAACAGTAGCGTTCTCGGATATAAGTTCTTGTAATTTTTGTATTAATCCTTTCTCATCTGCTACAAAGAAGCCCGAGATATTATGCTTTTCAAGGTTGCAAATTGTTCTTTCAACTTGTTTTTGAATATACCATGAAATACTATTATCCATATAAAAATCTGACCTCCTACTAAATATTACTACATATTATATAACTTGCAAGCCACACCGAACACATTGTTATGTAAAGTCCCGCGCCTTAAAAGCTCAAAGGCTGACAGGACCTCAGTCACTTAATTTCTATCCCTTATTCTTCATAATATAAAAATGATGTACCATATGAACCATCTAAGACAATACTTATTTAACAATACTATCTCCAGGTCCATGACATTTTCGTATATTTCTGATATATCTCGTTAGATACAACAATTATTCTGCCATCTGCAAATTCTAAAGCAAATTGATTCATGTCTTTATTAATAAGCATAATTTGTGATACGGTTCACCGTACCGTTGTATCGACGGTTTTGTTTGTCAAATAAGTAAATCAAAATAATAGTACTGCTGCCTCACCTGGGAAGTTTATCTTGTTTTATTCTTTTCATAACTTCTTCAAATTTTTCAACCTCTTCAAATTGGGGAAAATGGCTGGAATTTTCAAACCAAAATAGTTCTTTGTCTGGAGCTATTATACTTTCATAATATTGCACAGCAAGTTGCGATGGTATAGTATAATCATACCTACCAATGCAAAAATATATAGGCACCTTAACTTCGGGTATAAGTTCAATAAGGTTCAAACTGTAATGACTGCCCCATAAATTATCAAAACTGAATTTACTTCCTATTGCCATCCTTATTCCATCCATTCCTGTATATTCAGGTGCAAAAATACTGCCTAGAATAATATCCTTCAATGTATTTACTTGCTTTTCCACTCCCCCATATTTGGCAAGCCATTTTCTTTGAGTATTGGTGTCAGTTATAATGTTTTTATATGGTGGAGTTCCAATAGCGTTTAATTCTCTAATAGCCCTTTTGCTATTGTCTTCTTTAGCTTTTTCCATGGCATACTCATAAGATATCCTCTCACCTTTTATTCCATTGACTACTTGACCAATACCAATATATGCTTCTATCCTCTCAGGATATTTATCTACAACAAAAACCCCTACCTCACTTCCCCATGAATGCCCAATCAGGTATATCTTATCCTTATCATAGCTATCACATAGATAGTCTATTAGCTCCTTTGTATCTTCTATTAGTTGATCACGAGTCATTGTTTCTTTAGGAATATTTCTAGAATAAGATTTTCCTGATCCCCTTTGATCCCAGTTTACCACTACAAACTCTTCCTCTAATCCTTTTTGATACTTTCTTGCATACGATATCTGTGAATATCCAGGTCCTCCGTGTAAAAAAAGTAGTATTGGATTAGAAACATCTCGTCCTCTAATAAGTATAAATTGTTCTACTCCGCCTAAAGTAACCTTCTCTAAGGTAGCAACACTATTTTTCCCAGTAATATAAGGGGTTCTAGCTGGCAATAAAAAGCTAAGCGATATAATCAATAATAAAATAGATAGTAAACTTAATAAAATTTTTTTCAAATACTTCATATCTGCCCCCTTGGTTAGCCGTAAAGATTGTAAGTGCTTTACTTTATTAAACCTCATCATTACTTATGGTACGGCTCACTGTATCGCTGTAACTGCGGTTTTTTATCGGTAATATATAACTTGAGCAAAGCAGATTATGCCATGTAATTAATTGTGTCCCTACCCTCGTCCTCTTCTCACTATTTACTCCTTTATAATAAGTCCAAATATTTTCGAAAAGTCTACTGCTTGCATGGGAGAAACTATTGCACCTCTAATATCTTCAGGTCGTATACTTACTCCTTCAAAATTGGAATTACTCAAGTCTATTCCTGACAAACTAGTTCCAGACATTTGACTTAATATAAAATTACATTTTCTAAACTCAACCTTATCTAATTTACTGTGTTGAAGATTACTATTTTCAAATATACAATCTGATAGGATTACATTTTTCATTTGAATATAATTCATATGAATAAATTGACCATTGCAGTTATTCATATAAATATTTTGAAGTGTAGCATCGCTGAGGTTTAAACCCATTAGCTTGCAGTTGATAAACTCAGTTCTATGTATAATTGCTCCAACAAAATTTGCATTTGACAAATCACAGTTTTCAAATCTTACATCAATAAGCTCTAATGAATTTAATATGATACCTTTAAAATCCACTTTATTAAAAATCACACCTTCAAAGTCTACTTTGTTAGCTTCTCGTGTTTCCATTGCGCAGTCTGATATATAAATATTCTTAATAGTAGCTTCATCTTCAACATCAATAATTTTCATACTCGTTTGTTCAATACCGTTTATCAGCTTAGGCTTAATTACTTTCGGCAGAACTTGCTTATTATTCATGGTACAGTCTCTCCTTTGAATGATATTTACCATAAATTTTTTTGCTAAATAATATTTTTTGTATAGTTGAACAAATCTTCAAAGGGCAACAGCGCCGCTCCAATTAATGAACCCTTATCCTTAAGGGCAGAAAAAACAATTTTGGTTCCTTCATACTCTACAAAACTGCTCTTCATATTATTTTTACGATTTATTAAGGCCAACATTTCTTTTTCATACTTTCCCAGCTCTCCTCCAATAATCACAAATTCAGGATTCAAAGCTAAAATAATATTTTCGATTCCTATAAAGAGACAATCAATATACCTTTCAATCGACTTTCTAACTAAAAGCGTATTAAAGCTTTCTTCAGAAAAAATTTCATCCAAAGAGGATGCTTTTAGCCCAGTAAACTCCTCATAGTATCTAAATAGCGCTTTTTTTGAAGCGTAGAGCTCCCAACAACCGGTCCTTCCACAATTACAGGCTTTGGCTTCATCTGATATTCTCATATGTCCAAACTCCCCAGCCTTTTTATTAGAGCTTTTAAAAATATGCTGGTTTATAATAATACCGGTACCAATACCTTCAGTGATGGATACATAGACGCCATTTCGCATGCTTGTGGTTTTACCTATTTCTGTTTCTGCATATGCAGCTATATTTGCTTCATTCTCTATAAATACCTTCAGTTGTAAGCTACTCTGAAATTCTTGGAAATCAAAATCCCTTACGCCTATATTAGGAGCATTCTCTAGAATAAGCTGATCCTCATCAACCAATCCAGGCAAGGAAAAACCTACACCTGAAACCTTATTTTTATTTATATGATTGCGTGACAGGAGGCTGTCTATTTCAACCTTTAGACTTTCTAATATTTCTTTAAAGGAAAAGTTTTTTATATAGGGAAAAGAAGCTTCATCAATGATTTTGTTATTTAAGTTAATTAACACTATTCGAACTGTATCGGGAGAAACGTCCACACCAACTGAAAACCTTGCATTTTCAATAAACTTGAGAATTATAGGCTTTCTTCCTCCAGTAGAATCTCCAACCCCTGCTTCTTCAATAAGCCCTTCCTCTATCAATTGATTTATATTGGTGGTTACGGTGGGAATGCTCAACTTAAGCGCAACAGCAATTTCCTGTTTGGTTATCTCTCCTTTTTGTTTAATAATATTAATAATATTTGATCGATTTATTTCTTTAATCTGGTCCTGACTAAATGTCTCTAGGTTTATCATGGCTGAAGCTCCTTCTTATGTTAATATATCAATACGCTAACTAAATTATCATAGGCGTTAACTTAACACAATTATTACCAAAGTTCTCTCCAAATATCATCCTGAGGGTAGTGAAGGATCTTGGAATAACGAAGGATGACAAGTTATGGTTTAAGTTAACGCTAATGACTAAGTTATAGGATTTATATAGGTCATTGACTTTATTTATCTTAACATGGTGGGAAAACAGATTGAAGTCAATGGATGAATATGAAATTCCTTCTATTTTCTATTCTAATATCTATAGATATACTGGTTGACAATATCCTCCAACATCTCTTGTCGGCCTGATTCAAGCACAATCTTATCATGCTTTAATGCATATTCTGCCAGCTCCTGAAAGCTCGTTGCATCCTCTACAATTTTCTTACCAATACCAACAGTATAACTTGCATAACGGTTTTTCATAAAGTTTTCCAGAACCCCATCCGAAAGCAGCTTTTCTGCCACCAGTAAGCCTTTAGCAAAGGTGTCCATACCAACAATATAAGCAATAAATAAATCCTCCGGCTTAAAGGACCCTCTTCTCACCTTTGCATCAAAGTTTAATCCACCTGGAGCTATGCCACCGTTTTTAAGGACCTCATACATACACATTGTGGTGTCATAGATATTGGTTGGAAATTGATCCGTATCCCATCCTAGAAGCATATCTCCTTGATTTGCATCAATACTGCCTAATACCCCGTTTATACGAGCCAAGGCTAATTCATGCTGAAAGGTATGACCTGCTAATGTAGCATGATTTGCTTCAATATTTAATTTGAAATCATCGATTAGATTATATTTTCTTAAGAAGCCCAAAACCGTCATTGTATCATAATCATATTGATGCTTTGTGGGCTCCTTAGGCTTTGGTTCAATCAGAAATTGTCCCTTAAAACCAATGCTTCTTCCATAGTCCTTTGCCATTCTTAAAAATTTAGCTAGATTGTCATTTTCAAGAGCAACGTCTGTATTCAGGAGGGTTTCGTAGCCCTCACGACCGCCCCAGAAAACATAGTTTTCTCCTCCCAAACGATGTGTAATCTCCAATACCTTCTTTACCTGTGCCGCCGCAAAGGCGAAGACCTCCGCATTTGGTGATGTCGCAGCCCCATGCATAAAGCGAGGATGTCCGAAGGCGTTGGTGGTACCCCATAAACATTTAATATCTGTCTCCTTCATTTTTTCTTCTATGAGTTCAACAATAACATCTAAATTATCCAGCTTTTCTTGGAGGGAGCTTCCTTCCGGTGCAATATCTAAATCATGGAAACAGAAAAATTCAATCCCCAACTTTGTCATAAGTTCAAAGGCTGCTTCAACCCTTGCCTTTGATAACGCCATACCTTCTAATCCATCGTAGCTTCTTTCCATAGTAGGTTGCCCAAAGGGATCATTTCCATCACCCGTCAGGGTATGCCAATAGCTGAGGGCAAATCTAAAGTGATCCTTCATCTTTTTGCCTGCAACGATACGATTAGCATCGTAATATTTAAATGCCAAAGGATTGGTTGAATCTTTACCCTCGAATTTTATTTTATGCATTCCCGCGAAGTATTCTCTCATTTTTCTTTCCCCCCATTTTGTATGATATTTTTGATTTAGACTTAGATTTAGAGTAGACATCAAATGCCACAGCAAGAAGCAGTACCAGCCCTTTTACAATTTTCTGCCAAAAAACGCTAATCCCCATAATAGACATACCATTATTGAGAATACCCATGATAAATCCACCAATAATAGCTCCTGGAACTGTTCCTATACCTCCAGATGCAGATGCCCCTCCGATAAAGCATGCTGCAATTGCATCCAATTCAAAGCCATCCCCGGCAATTGGCGAAGCTGAATTTAAGCGACCTGAAAATACAATCCCTGCAACTGCTGCCAGTAATCCCATGTTTGCATAGACCCAAAACAATACCTTTTTCGTTTTAACACCTGAAAGCTCAGCAGTTTTTGCGTTGCCTCCCATAGCATAGATATGTCGCCCAACAACGGTTTTATTAGCAATGAATGAATAAACTAGTATTAACACCATTAATATAATGATGATATAAGGTAGCCCGTTTGCTCTTGCCAACCATAAAGCAAACAAGTTTATTGTAATAAATGCAACAGATAACTGTATAACGAAGCCACTAAATGGCATCACCTGAAAGTTGTATCTGATTTTATTTCTTCGTTCTACATATTGAAGTGCGACATAAATGATGGAACATATGAGTCCAATGAGTATAGTTGTTATATGTAATCTACCGCCGCCTCCTATAAAATCCGGGATGGATCCAGATGCAATCCTCACATATAGGGCTGGTAAAGCTATCGTCTCACCATTTAGTATCAGGTTATTTACTCCCCTAAATACCAGCATCCCTGCTAGAGTTACTATAAAAGAAGGGATCTTAACATATGCAATCCAAAAGCCCTGCCACATGCCAACCAGTACCCCCAGCAGCAGTGATAAAAAAATAGACAAAGTAACTGGTAAACCCATTGAAACACTAAACAGTGCTGATGCTGCTCCTATGAGTGCAACAATTGATCCTACAGAAAGGTCTATATTTCCTCCAGATAAGATACAGAACATCATACCTATGGAAAGTATAAGAATATAGCTGTTTTGTAGAATAAGACGATGTACATTGATTGGTCTTAAAAGGATTCCCTTTGTTAATATTTGAAACAAAATAGTGATTGCAATCAGAGCCATCAGCATAGCGTATTGCCGCATATTTCTCCTGATGATGATTTTTATATTTTCCATCAGTCCAATCCTCCCTTAATACCTACTGGTTGCTTCATTCTTTTTTCTGTCTGAGCTTTGAATGATGCAACGCATAATACTTTCCTGACTGGCCTCGTGTATTGGCATTTCGCCTACGAATTCTCCTTCATTCATGATATAAATCCTGTCACATATCCCTAACAGCTCTGGTAATTCTGATGAAATGACAATAATACATTTCCCCTGATTTGCTAAATCGTTTATAATGGTGTATATTTCATACTTAGCCCCTACATCTATACCTCTGGTTGGCTCATCTAGAATAAGGACCTCTGGCTCTGAAAATAGCCACTTTGCAATGATAACCTTTTGTTGGTTACCCCCGGATAAATTTCCTGTGTTCTGATATATATCTGAGGCCTTGATTCTCAGTTTTTTGCAGAATTCTTCAGCAACCCGAATCTCCTCATTCAAATTCACAACGCCACGATTACTGATTTTCTTCAATTTCGCTAAAGTAATATTCCTCCGAATTTCATCATCAAGAACCAAGCCGGCATTTTTCCGGTCCTCTGTTAAGTAAGCAAGCCCCTCCTGAATTGCTTGACTTACACTGGTAACAAGCAATACTTCTCCAGATTTTTTGATTTTGCCATTGATACTTTTCCCATAAGACTGGCCAAAAATACTCATAGCCAGCTCTGTTCTGCCTGAGCCCATTAGCCCTGCTATACCAACAATTTCTCCTTCTCTCACATTGAAGTTAACATTTTTTATCTTTACCCGGCCTTCATCTAATGGATCATGAACCATCCAGTCCTCAATCTCAAAAGCTACTTCCCCTATATTGGGAACTCTTTTTGGATACCTATCCGTCAACTCTCTTCCAACCATTCCCTTAATGATTCGATTTTCTGAAATTTCATCCTTTCCTTTAACTAAAGTTTCTACGATTGTTCCATCACGTATCACTGTTATCTCGTCAGCTATTTTTGTAACCTCATTTAACTTATGTGAAATGATGATACAGGTAATATCCTGTTTTTCATTTAGCTCCTTCAAAAGCTCCAGCAAACTGTTGGAATCTTCATCATTTAAAGCAGCAGTAGGTTCATCCAAAATCAGCAGTTTCACATCCTTCGCCAATGCCTTTGCTATTTCAACAAGCTGCTGATGCCCAACCCCTATATCCTTTACCAATGCGTCATGCTCTATTTGTAATCCCACTCGTTCCATGAGCTTTTTAGCCTTTTCTTGGGTATCATACCAATTGATGATACCTTTTTTATGACGTTCATTGCCTAGAAATATATTCTCAGCAACTGTTAAATAGGGGCTAAGGGCCAATTCCTGATGAATGATTACGATTCCTTTACCTTCACTCTCCTTAATATGTTTAAACTGACAAACCTCACCATCAAAAACAATCTCTCCGGAATATGCTCCATATGGATATATTCCGCTAAGTACATTCATCAATGTTGATTTTCCTGCTCCATTCTCTCCTACTAAGGCATGAATCTGTCGCTTTTTCACTTGCAGATTAACGTTGTTTAGGGCTTTGACTCCAGGGAACTCTTTTATTATATTTCTCATTTCAAGAATATTATTGGTCATATCCCCTACTCCTTTTTTCAAATTATATGCTGTGGTAGTTTTCTACCACAGCATATATTGATTACCTTGTACAAGTAAGCTAACAGCTCTTTTAAATTACTTTAATTGCTCTAGAGTATAATAACCTGAATCAATTAATAATTCTTTATAGTTGTCCTTATCTGCAAATACAGGTTCACACAAGAAGGAAGGAACTACTTTAATGTTATTATTATAGGTCGTGGTATCGTTTACAGGAACTTCCTTGCCATCCATAATCGCAGTAACCATCTCAACAACCTGTGATGCCAAGGTTCTAGTATCCTTGAAAATTGACATAGATTGTTCTCCAGCAATCAGCATTTTTACATTGGTGACATCACAATCCTGTCCCGTCAAGACTGGGAATGGCTTATCCGCTGAACCATAGCCAGCAGCTTTTAATGAAGCCACTATACCTTGGGCTAAGCTATCATTAGGTGACAGTACTACATCAACCTTCTTATCACTATAGTTTGCTGTTAAGAGATTATCCATTCTAGCTTGAGCACCTTCAGACCTCCAGCCTTGGATTGCTACCTGCTCCATCTTTACTTGACCAGAATTTATTACCAGTTGCCCCTTATCAATATATGGCTGTAGAACATCCATAGCACCGTTATTAAAGAAGAAGGCATTATTATCATCTGGAGAACCGCCAAACACCTCTAAATTGAAAGGACCTTTTCCACTGGCAAGATCAAGAGCCCCTACTATATATTCTCCTTGAATTTTACCTACAAGGTAATTATCGAAGGTTGCATAATAATCTACATCCGGCGAGTCTAGAATTAAACGGTCATAGGCAATAATTTTGATACCTTCTTTAGCAGCCTCTGCCAGCACGCCCTTTAAAGCTGTGCCGTCTATAGAAGCAATTACAATTACCTTACACCCCTGAGTAATCATGTTTTCAAGTTGTGTAACCTGCTGTTCTACTTTGTTGTCAGCATATTCTAATATAACTTTATAACCTGCAGTTTCAAGCATTTTCTTCATGTTATCTCCGTCTTGATTCCATCGTTGTAATGATTTTGTAGGCATTGCTACACCAATAAGCTTATCACCCTCTGTCGTTCCCGAGTCGCCAGGATTACTGGTCTGTTGTGTACATCCATACATAAAAAACATAGAAACCAGTAGAACCAAAATCAATAACCACGAAGCAAACTTTTTCATTCAATGGACCCCCCTAAATTTACTTTTAAAATAAAGTGAGTCAAAACAAATGTCATTCTGTACAGTTTTAAGGAGCTCATTTTTAATAATTGACTCGTATTGCGCACTACTCATCTAATTATTTTTAAAATGAACTCCTTTTTCTCATAAATGACTCTATTATAATTATAAAATAATTCTGAAACTTTATCAACCCATCTTAAAAAGTATTTTTAAAATGGGTTTAAAAAGTTTTCAATTAAACATGTAAACTTTGAAACCTCCTTACAAAAGAATCTACCATCAAAGCATACAAAGTCTATTATCAAATAACACGTTGTATTTATTTTTATTTTAATTATTTCCTGTCAAATGGATTCAAGAAGTTTACTTGTTATAAAAGCGAAATATGGTTTTTTGATAATAGGTTTCTTCAGGACTGAGTATAACCTCTTCTGCAAACATCTGATTGGGACCAATAGGTAATCCTTGGGTTTCAAAACAAGCTGCGTTTCTTTTGATTCCTTTAGCGGCATCTGCTAAAACTTTTTCATTAGCTTCGTTCATGGAGTAAAAAATAACCGCTTTTTGGTTAGTTTCAATGTCCATAGCTCTTGTAGAAACAGGATCATAGAAGGATAGTGCCCCTTCATTATCTGAATTCAATATCCAAGGATGGTCATATCCTGCCCCAAATAGCAACTGTTGACACCTTTCTTCGATATCTTTTCCAATGGGTTTTGCACTTCGAAAATCAAAAGGCGTGCCTTCCACTGAAATAATCCTACCTGTAGGAATCAATTCTTCATCCAGTTCTAAGAATTTATCGGCATTAATGCGAAGTTCTTGGCCTAGAATATCTCTCTTTCCATTGCCGGAAAGATTAAAATAGGTGTGATTCGTCAGGTTTACTAAGGTTTTTTGATCCGTTTTGGCTTTGTATTCTATTGCCAATTCATTTTGGTTGTTTAATGTATAAACAGCCTCCACCTCCAAATTACCAGGATAGTTTTCTTCTAAATGAGAACTATGATAGG
This sequence comes from Clostridium aceticum, assembly GCF_001042715.1. Classification (NCBI taxonomy): domain Bacteria; kingdom Bacillati; phylum Bacillota; class Clostridia; order Peptostreptococcales; family Natronincolaceae; genus Andreesenella; species Andreesenella acetica. The sequence continues at coordinate 4,139,475 of NZ_CP009687.1, forward strand.
TGAGCTTCAATCCGACACTTGTTTCATCGATCATTGTTTTCACTTCCCACATTTTTAGATGAAAGCCTTCTTTCCCCCCATGAAGGGTATTTTTATTGTTGTTAATGTAGAGCTTATAGCTTACACCCTCAATTTCTACAAATCCATTAGCAATTCTTCCAGCAGTTCTACCTATGATGGCTCCAAAATACACAGGATTAATATAGAAGTCTTCTATGTTTTCATAGGCCAAAACAACATTTTCATACCTTCCTTGCTGATCTGGCGTTAAGATTTTAGTTATAATGCCTCCTAAATTCAGGACTTCAACTGTCATCCCGTGGTCATTAACCATTGTATAAGCCATCACGTCTTGGTCCTTGTAAACTCCTATTTGTGTTTGAAAAATATCCATATATCCACTCCTTTATATGAACTTTCTTTTAATTTTTATTATACTATATTTTTCCTTTATGACATGGATATATCTTTACACAAAAAATCATTCTTACTTATGATATGGTTCAGCGTATCGTTGTAACTGGGGTTTTTTTATATTTACCCGTGGAATGTGCTTTTTATATAACAGTAATCTCTATCATGCATACTTATATTTTTGTGAATCTAGCAATCAAAGACCCTCCCTACTTTCTTCTACCTTCTTACTTTCTTTAAAATCCTTCCGTATAGAAATCTTCCATTCCAAAGATAAAAACCGATAGAATTGACCGGGGGCAACCTCCCCCCAATCACCACAGAAGGCAATTGTATTTTCGGAGGTTTCCCAATAGTCTGGCATAGTAACTACACTTACTTTACAGTCGACATTTCTCAAAACACCCCATAAAAAAGCATAAGCACAGGTGATGTCTCCCCCATCCAAATTAAATCCAATAGCGACAACATCTTTTGAACTTCCTCCAAGAGTTTCCCCTTCTCCACCTGTCCATCTGCTTTTTTTGTAATGCATTTTTAATTAATTCCATACTTGAAAAGCCTCACTTTTGGATGTCCTCTTGAAAATTTTTGTTACTTCAACCGGAAATATAAGTGTTAGAATCGTCTGTTTTTCTCCTATCACCTTAGCATTTTTAAGCTGCCTGTTATTTTGTTAATTTTTTTCTTTGGTCCATAAAGGCATAATCCCAGATAATTTATTTGTTGTTTTTCTGTGGAATGTAGCTTTATTTCATAATCATCATAGCTTAAGGATTTCTGTGCTACTTCGTTAAAGCCAATCACCTTAATCTCTGGGTCATCATTCTCTAATAATGCGTCATATTTTTCTCTAATCTCTTCTTTAGATAAGGTTAGTATTGGGATAGGTATATTCGTAATACCTTCATGAACTCTTCCATCCCTATCTACCACTTTATTACCAATTAAATCTCTTGTTTCGCTAGCTAGACTAATACCTAGAGCTGCAGTGGTGTTTGCAATTATACCGGCTGGTAAGCTTCCATCAATGATCATAACGCATTTCATATATAAATACCTCCTTTATAAAATGATTATAGAGGTATTTATTATTTTTTTATTGTATAAAATTGCCCTAAAGCTATAGGGATTTATAATATTGTAGAGGGGTCACACCATAGGCTTTTTTAAATTCCTTTGTAAAATGAGCTTGATCATAAAAACCCGATTTTAGAGCGATGTCTGCTATATTATTGCTGCTCTTTAATAGATATTTCCCATAATTAATTTTAAGCTGTAGCTGATAGGCACTGGGGGTAGTATTGAACTTATTCTTAAAACCTCTAATTAATGCAAATTTATTGATGCTGAAATGTTTCTCCATATCCTTCAGGTTCAAGTGCTGAAGATAATGACCCTCTATGTAAGTCTTAATTTCATTGATCTTCCCAACACTTTCAAGCTTTATCCCTACATCACATGTGCTAAATAACTGAATGAGGGTACTAATCAGTTCAACCTCCTTATGAAATCCACTAACATCACTTTTTAAAACATCAGCTAAGTATCTAATCTGATTAAATTCCTGCTCCCCTAGCTTTTTTATGCCAATAGAATGTTTTTCCTCTAAATCATCAAATATCCCCTTGCAAAATTCATTCTCTATATAAATCATTGTAAATTGCCACTCATTAATATCTAAAGGCTGGCACCTATGACTTACGTAGGGATACATAATTACTGCCTCACCAGCACCAATATCATAATTTTTTCCACTGACATACAGTTTTGTTGCTCCTTTTTCTATATAACCTATTGATAACTCTTGATGAAGATGATCTTTGTATGCATGCATATCATTAGCACAGGTTTTAACCTCAATCATATTCCAGGCATCTGTCCGATAATAATGGATCCCCTTCATGAGCATCCTCCTCCATAAAATGTATAATTCATTATATCACTACTTTAGCTCTTTATATTGCTATCCACTGCAATTTTTTACAATACACCTACCCTATTTCTTTGTATACTATAAGCGTATTCTATATCTATCCAAAGGAGGAGAAAAATGATTAAAGGATATACCCTTCCAAGGACACCTAAAGGTAAATCTAGTCTTGTGCCAAGCCCACCTTGGCATTATGTAGGCAATGTATTAGCTGTAGAGTATACAGCAGACCATGAGAAAGTTGCGGCTTTTTTGCCAGAAGGACTCACACTAGCTTCCAATCAATGTGCTATTTACTTTATCGAATGGCAATACACAAATGATTTAGAAGAGGTTTATCTAGATCCAGTCTGCAGCCAATATCGAGAGACAATTGTTTTATTATCAGCAAGCTATAATGATACTCCTGTATCTTATTGCCCCTTCATTTGGGTTGATCAAGACAAAGCTCTTATGCGGGGGTTAATTCAAGGCTGGCCCAAACAAATGGGAGAAACTTGGATGACTCGTTCTTATGATGTAGATTCTAAGGCTTCTCCCCTTCTAGGAAAAGGAGGAAGATTTGGTGCAGCTTTATCAGTTGGGGGTCGCCGGCTGGCAGAGACAAAAATAACACTCCTTGAAGAGAGCAATTCCCTTCCTTCTCCAGCATTTGCATCTGCTGTAAATGTAAGATATTTTCCAGAGCTTATCAAGGATAAATACGATAAACCTTCAGTACATCAGCTTGTTCAACTTAAATCACGAGATGTAAGAATATCTTCTATCTGGAAGGGAGAAGCTTCTATGGAGATATTCCATCATCCTCATACTGAACTACCTGATTTAAAGCCTACATCCGTTATAGCAGGTTATCGATTCTCAGTGGCACTTACTGTTGATGATCTGATCCACCTTTATAACTTGAAGCAAGAAATATTTATAGAATAAATTTATTCTATAAATGTCTAAACCGAGGGACTTTATTATCCCTCGGTCTGATTTGAAATTTTAATAGGCTTTTGTTACTTATAATAAGGTTCACCGTATCGTTGTGACTGCGGTTTTATAAGTCAAAGTGGTCAAAGGAAATATCATCTTTCTTAGCGACATAGTACATCTATCTCTACAGCTTCTCTTAGTATCATCTCAAACAGGAAGGAAAAAATGCTTCTATTGAAGTAATCCATCTATCTTGGGACAATGTACCTGTCCTCTCGTCCCTGTAAAATGTTCCTTCTTTTAATTATTTTTTACTAGATGGGTTTGTGTATCTAACCAATAGAATTCATCCAAAATTTTTCTTATTCTAGGAACTACACCGTCTCCAAATTCAACTGGATAGCTGATAGTTACTAGAAAGTATTGACCTTCATGGTTCCCTAAAGCAGCCAAGGTTTCCCCGTCTCTACTGATATATTCTTCAATTGACCAGTTATGATTTTTTTCACCATTTGTTACTTTTTGCATATCTAGTTGTGAAGCTGTAAACATTCCTTTTTCACCAACTAAGACAGGCTTTTCTTTTAAAGTCTCTGAAAAAAAGAAGAACTTTATATAAACATCTTCTCTTTTTACACCACTGAAGTTTGAGAAAATATTGTAAGCATCACCTTCGCCAGAACTTACTGTCTCCACTATAAAATTTTCAGGAATATAGGTTATAAAACCATTAGCCCTGCCGTCTAGCAGGTATAATGTAATATCTTCTTCCATTCCCTCTATTAAAATCGTTCCTTCCTTTTCCTCTAGAAAATTCAACTCTGCAGTTGAATCTTGGTCTTCAACTTCATCTACATCCTTATCTTTATCCTCATCGTCCTTGCTAATATCTTGTTGCTCCTCTTGAGGTTGCTTATCATCACTGTTGGTGGTATCAGTGCTACAGCCCATCATGCCCCCCATTATTATTAGCAAAACTAGCAATAGTCCGATTGTTTTTTTCATAGTCATCCTCCTTTAACAAATTTGATCTATTGGTATATTATGAAACAAAGTTCTTCTACCTATTTAGACGGTAAAATCTTAGAAAAGTTCCCCAATAAAATTCTTTAAATATTTTCCCAGTTCCACCACTTTTCACAGCCACCATTTCTGCAAGGTCTGGCCTCCCTTTATCTTTATGTTGTGGAACAATGTACCTGGCCACTAAAATCTTACCTGTGATGCTTATAGATGATATCCTCCCTCTCCATTGTTGTCATTTAATGGCCTATAATGAGCTAGACAAAAATTCTAAATCTTCATAAACAACATTTTTTGCATAATATATCACCTTAGACTATTTGATAGAATAGCACATAGATACAATATCCTTCTAGTAGGATCACTATGGGTTGCAAAGTCAGAAATTGCATTGATAAACCGCAGCCATTTTTAGATAGTACTTTAAAATTTGGAGCTAACCTTAGTCATATTCCTAGTATATAGCACTCTAAATTATAATATCGAATAATCTATAGTAGGAGGTGAGCTACTATGCCTTGGCAAATGACTATGCAGTACTTGATAAACCAGCCCGTTGGCGTATCTCTAGCTGACGGTACAGGTGTTTCAGGTATATTATGTAGTATAACTCATAGTGAAATCTACTTGTTGGAGTATTTATATCATACTCAGTTTGCATTGAAACGCTATCCCCTATACCAAATCCGAGATGTACTTCCATTTCCCCCATGCAGTACTCCAATATCACCACTTTATTAGCTTCATTAAGTATGTAATTCTCTAGAAGGAGTGTCTTAGAACACTTCTTTTAGCTATTTTTAGTAATCTTTAGTATCTGCTCTTACTTCCTCATAAAATGAGACTTAATTTAGGGGAAGTTTTTCCTCCCACTGAATTGTAACCCAAGTTACTTCATGTATTGCTTTCCAAAGGTGAAATCTCACACCTATTTTCTAGTAAATAGAATTTATCATATTTTTAAAATTTGCATTGAAAAATATTTTATAATCAAATATCATTTGAGTTGAGAAAAGGATTGGAGGATGATTATGATTTGGAACAATTATACAATATGATTTTTAAAAGAAAGTCCTTTAGAAGGTTTGATGATTCTTTAACTCTTTCAGAAGAAGAGCTGAAAGCTATACGCAAAAAAATAAAAAGCTTAATTCCTCTTGTAAATAATATAGAAGTAAGATGCAAAGCTGTTCCAAGAGAAAAAACAACATCTAAACGGGGAGAATACTGTTTACTTATTTATAGTGAAGAAAAAGATCATTACTTGTTAAACATTGGTTATATGTTTGAACAATTGGATCTATATTTAGCATCAAAGAATATAGGCGTGTGTTGGTATGGAATGGGAAAAGTAAAAGAGCCTCAATACAACAACTTAAAATATGTAATAATGATGGCTCTAGGAAAGGCGAAAGAAATAGAATTCAGAAAAGACTACAGAAAAAGCAAGCGAAAAGAAACAAGTCTTATATGGAAAGGTGATTTAAGTCTTGAAATAGGCGATTTTGTTAAATATGCTCCAAGTGCTTGCAACACTCAACCTTGGAGAGTTCTTTGTGAGAATAACACCTTAAAAATATATCGAACAACTCAAATAAAATCAATTATGCCAAAAGAAAAAGTGCCTTTTTATAATTCAATAGATATGGGAATTTTCCTATTTATCTTAGAGTTGGCTTTATCCCACAATAACTTTTCATTTCAAAGAATTCTGAGTCTTGAAAATGTGGATTCTAATTTAATCCCTATTGCAACATATCTTTTGGAAAAAAGAAGGATAAGTTGATTTTTAGGAAATAGATTATTCTATTTCTCTTAACCTTTCTATAGCACTTCCTTTTTTAATGCTGTAAAATGCAACATAAGGCACAACTAATGATAGTGCAATCAGTATTGGATAGGTAATTAATAATGGAGATACAATGAACTTATAACTAAAGAACCATAATTCACTGATAATGCCCCAAATTACCCCTACAGAAAATATAATTCCTAATATCAACGAAAGAATCATGGTGTAACCAGCATAATATAGACCTTCAAAACATAGCATTTTCTTCAGTTGCTTACCTGTCATACCTATACTTTGTAACATAGCAAATTCCTTTCTCCTTGCCCATATGCTAGTGAACATAGCGTTTATAAAATTTAGTATCCCGATTAAACCATTTATAAAGCTAAGTATACCTCCAACCACAATTAGCATGTTTTGAAGGTCTTTAAAGTTATCTACATAGGTTTGCTTAGATTCATAATTCATAAGAGGTTCTGTCTTATTGATGTATTCCTTGATAAGTTTCTCCATATCCTCTTCCTTGCCATCCTCCACATTGAATGCATAAGTCATAACAACAGGTTTGGTAACTATCTTTAAGTATTCTTCTTCTGGTAAATACATAGCAAATTCATCAAAGAAACGAGTAGACATAGAATATGTTTTTATTCTAGCTTTTGCCATAACTTCGTATTCATGTTCTTTACCATCTACTGTTATCTTGACAGTGTTCCCTATCCCATAATGGGATGTATTCCAAAGTATATCCCCATGGTCACCTTCATGAACTCCCTCAATGATGTATTTTCCGCTTTTCAGTTTTTCTATATCCAGTTTTCCTTCCACAATATCTAATCGTAAAAGGGGAAAATCCTCCATACCATATAAGTCTAATTTTGGCTGTCCATCCATAGCTTCATTTAACGGATCCCCAAAATAGCTAAGTTCATTAGGATCTTCCCGGTATATGGAACAATCACCAACATAAATATTATAGTAAATCCTACCGCCTTCTTCAAAGCCCTCTTCTTTCTCTACTTCAGATATAAAACTTTCACTAAGTTCATCTTCTTCAAATCGAAAATGGTTCAGATTGAAATAATTGGCATGGCCGATGAGGAAATCAGCATCCACAAATTTGGAGATATATTTGTCCATATCAAAACCGCTAGAGATTGTAAACACCGAATTGAGTAGTACCAAACTCAGGGTCATAGATATAATAGCGATGATGGTTCTTTTCTTATTTCTCCCAAGGTTAGATAGCGCCATTTTCCATAGCTTTCCACCATCGGTGGTCTCCTTAGTGTTTTTGTTTGTTTTCTGGCTGTTTTCGCTATATCGTACCGCCTCTATAGGCGAAACCTTCCCTGCAATTTTACCAGGCTTTTGAATACTAATAAACACTGTTATTAAAGCAAATATTGAAGCACCTATGAAAATGAAAGGGTTTAAGGAAACAATAGCATTTTCACCACCAAAACTTGTAACACCCATAACCATTGGTAGTAATACCTTGCCAAGTAAAAATCCTATACAAAGACCAATTGGGATACCTATTACAGCTAATAAAATGGCCTGGCATGAGATCATTCTTTTGATTTGTTTGGATGTTGTACCGATTGTCTTTAATAAGCCATATAGTTTGATATCTTTAATAACGGAAATTTGAAAAATATTATAAATGATCAAATAACCTGTACTCATGATTAATAGCAATAAAATAAGTACAGAGATCATCGTTACTGGGTCAGCCTTTGAAAAATTACTTGATAGATAGGCCCAGTTTACATTATTCACTATATCAGTAGGTATCAATTCACTTTTTTCATTATCCTTAGGAATTGTATAGCCACCATCACTAATTACCCTGTATAGTTTTTCCTCTATATTAAAACTATTCTTAAACATAATATAAGCATTGATAGACCCCGTCATATTACCATCAACCTTAAATGTATTTTCAAATTTATCAGCATATAAATCCATAAACCCATGAGAAACAATGATAAATCCTGTATTAAAAACAGGATCACTTTCCCAGAAGCCTGATAATATAAAAGTAGTTTGTAGGTGCTCTCCCTTTATTGTATATGTAAGAGGAACTTGAGCTCCAGTTTCATGAGGAACCCCTAATAAGTCCAAAGTTTTCGTATCAGTGATAATTTCATTTGCTTTTACTGGAACATCTCCTGTAGTGGGTTGGCAAAACCCAAGTTTCATAGCGATTTCGTCCATATAGTACATTTCTACAGGACGTTTTAAAAACTCAGGGTTATCTACACGATCTGCAGCGACTTTATTATAGCTTATTTCATCAATCAAAGGATGGCCTTTCATATTGTTATACTGCTCATCAGTTATATATTTTAGTACAGCATGTCCGTCTCCACCAGCCTGCCTTACGGTATGTTTTTGAAAGGACTCTACCATACCCATACTAATGGTGAAAAGGCTTGTAAATAATACTGTTGTCAAGGCTATTGCAATAATCGCCATTAGATTTCTAGTTTTGCTTGCTCTAAAACTTTTAAAAGCTAGGTTCCTGATAATTCTTTTGTTCTTCACCTTAATCATTTGTTACACCGCCTATTATTTTCCCATCCTCAAGACGAATGATTTCATCAGCCATCTGAGCTATTTCTTCATTATGAGTGATCATGACAATCGTTTGATTAAAGCGTTTACTGGTTACTTTTAGTAGTCCTAAAACATCCAGACTTGTTTTGCTATCTAGATTTCCAGTAGGCTCATCTGCCAGTATAATTGCTGGTTTAGTAGCTAATGCTCTTGCAATGGCTACCCGTTGTTGTTGTCCACCAGAAAGATTATTTGGTAGGTTTTGAAGCTTTGTTTCTAAGCCTAAGGTACTAATAATTTCATCAATATAGATCTTATCAATTTTATTGCCATCTAACTCAATAGGTAGCGTAATATTTTCATATACATTTAATATAGGCACAAGATTGTAGCTCTGAAATATAAATCCTATCTTTCTCCTTCTGAAAATAGTTAGTTCATCTTTTTTTAGTGTAAGTAACTCAACCCCGTCTACCTTTACTGTTCCCTTAGTAGCTTGATCAAGACCTCCTAACATATGTAGCAAAGTAGATTTGCCACTACCTGATGTGCCTACAATTGAGACAAACTCTCCCCGTTGTACCGAAAGATTTACACCATCTAAAGCTTTTACTAAGTTTGGTCCTTCACCGTAATACTTACTTAAGTTATAGGTTTCTAAAATCCCCATGAATTAACCTCCATATAAAAAATATAGTTTATACCTTCCTATGGTATAAACTATAACAAACCAATCTTTCTCAAATCTTTCTGAAATATAACAGTTTTGAAAGATTTGCTTCATTTTGGTAGAAAGATAGAAAAGGTGGAGCCCTTTCCTACAATAGAAGAAACTTTAATGTATCCACCTTGCTTTGTAATAATCTCCCTTGCAAGGAATAACCCAATGCCTACACCCTCATATTCGTTTACATCTATAGAACGATAAAACCTCTTAAAAATAGAGTTAATATCTCCCTCTCTAATGCCTACTCCATTGTCTACAACATCAATTTTATAAAACATTTCATAAGGGATTACTGATACTGAAATATCGCCTCCCTCTGGTGTATACTTAATGGCATTATCTATAATATTGTATAGCGCCTCCTCTGTCCATTTTTTATCGAAAATAGCCATACAATCTTCATCTATTGTATTAATTTTTAAATTCTTGTCTTCTACTTTTTTCTTTACTTTATTATAAACATCAGTGACTAAGTTCAAAACAGAGTTAAGCTTCGGTATCACAGAAATAATATCTGTTTCCAATCTAGACATTTTTACCAAAGCTTGTATCAGGAAATCAAGTTTTTCAGACTGTATTGTGATCTGATTCATCATTTCTGAACAACTATTAGGAAGGTCTTCCTGCTCATTTAATAACTGTGAATAGAGAAGGATATTAGCAATAGGAGTTTTCGTTTGGTGGGAGATATCAGATATTAACCCTTTAATTCTTTCTTTCTCTGTAGCAAGATTATTTTCAGAAGATAGAGACATACTTAAAAATCTACTTAGCTTTGCTTCTAATGCTGATAGCCTAGATTCATCATAAGAAGATTCTGAGAAACTTCCGCTTATTGCACGATCCAACATATCATTCATTCTATTTATGTTGGCTTTAATTTTATATCTATATACAACAATAGTCACGAGAGCAGTAACAAAAGAAGCTATGGTAAATCCAGTAAGTATAATATTGCTTTTATTCATTCTTATCTACCATCCATATATAGCCTATACCATATACAGTTTGTATGTATTGTGGTTTTACAGGGTTATCCTCTAGTTTATTTCTCAGACGTTTTATGGTGACTGATAGAGCATTCTCATCAACAAAATTTGCATCATCTGTCCAAACTTTATCTATTAAAGTTGATCGTTCCATCACATTTCCTCTATTTACCACCAAGGTTTTAAGGAGTTTTTGTTCTGTCTTACTCAATTCAATCTTCATATCATTTTTATAAAACCTCATAGAACTAAAATCAAAATAAAAATTTCCAAGGTTGATTTTTTCATCCTTGTTCTCTTTTTTTCCCCGTCGTAGTAGCACAGATACTCTTGCACGCAATACCATTAAACTGAAGGGTTTAGTTACATAATCATCCCCTCCGAGCTCTAAGCCAGTTACCTCATCAATTTCCATATCATTTGCCGTCAAGAAGACAATAGGTACAGAAGAATGTTGCCTAATCTTTTTACAGAGATCAAAACCACTTCCATCAGGTAAATTCACATCTAGTAGAATTAAATCAAACGCTGCCTCTGATAGATGATTTTCTGCTTCTCTCACAGTGAAACACTGTCTAAATTCATAGTTTTCTTGTTTTAAGCTTAAAACAATACCATTGTTTAATGAAATATCATCTTCAACAATTAATATTTTAGTAATTTTGAATCCCCCCTTGCCTACTAATTATTAGTCTCTAATCAATGACATAAAAGCTTTTTCATTGATTCAATTTTTATTATACTATATTTTTCCTTTATAACATGCATATATCTTTACATAAAAAATCACTCTTACTTATGGTACGGTTCACCGTAACATTGTAACAGCGGTTTTTCATTCCAGCCCCTCCGTCAACAACTATTATGTTGATCAGATTTAGTACACCAAACACGAGTATTCTCTAAAAATAAACTAACTCACTTCCCCATATAAAATATCTGTTTTAACTTTTCTTAGTCGTAACTTTAGCTATGTTCGTGACTGAGCTCTTTTTTCTTTTCTATAAACTTAAATAACCCACTACCTCTGATAAACTATCAGAGGTAGTGGGTTTAACTTATGAGGGTAAATCACCATCAACCTATGCACGAACAAAACTCTATAGACTCACCTAATTAGCGGCGGCAATTTGAGGTTGCTTTTATTATGTTTTATAGTTCTCTATTATTTATTCAAATAACAAGTAACGCAATATACTTCTCCATCTTCATTATTGCCTGATACAAACTTCAATTCCTTCCCACACTTTACACATTTTGAAACTATAAGTTCCTCTTCTTCACAATCACTAATATATTTGTCACAAATTACCTCACACATATCCTCATCACAATCCGAACACTTGTTAGATGGGTAGCCATATTCACATTCATATTCTTCAGCGATGCCGTTTTGATTCATATCGTTTTCATCAATAATGCTTTTAAGATTTTTACAACTACTACAAATGCATTCACTCATCCTATTGCCTCCTCGAGTATCATTCCATACAATGCTTGTGGTGCCATCGGCACGTCTTGTTTAGACATACAAACCTTACTAATAATAGTATACCAAAGTCCTGATATCCAGGCAATAAAAACCCCTAGCTTCATATTAAAGCCACCTAAATTGAACATCTCCAAACCTAGTATTAAGTCCTCTACAGAAATCCCATAGCCTATACTGAGGTTTCAAAATCTAACAACTTAGTTGCTTTTAAATATGTTTCGTGTAATCACTCTTTCTAATTTAATTATTTAAGGGCTACTCACTATCATACAGGCATTTCGTTTGTCTGCTATATCCAGTTTAATTTTTCTGGGCTTATTTCATGGCCTTTCCAATGTCCCTATCCATATGATTTTACATTTTCATCAAACCCCTTTGGCTTACTGAGGTGGGTGAAAACCGCAGTCATTTATGATACGGTTCATTCCGAATAATCCTAAACCCCCTATAAATCTGCTCTAATAAAATCAGTTTCATTAGCTGGTGGGGGAAGGTCATGGGTGAAAAACATAGGCGATAGTCTGCTCTATTTATGACAGTTTCTGAAAGACCAAGGGAGCCTCCTATAATAAAAGCAATATTGCTATTTCCCCTTAGTCCTAAATCCTGTAGTTTTTGGGCTAATGCATCAGAGCTTAATAATTTGCCCTTTAAATCAAGTACTACTACATACATACCTTCCTTAATGTTTTTTATAATGCTTTCTCCTTCTCTGTCCTTCACACTTTCTTCCTCTGCTGGACTTAGGTTTTCTGGTGCTTTTTCATCTGGGACTTCTACAAAGTTTAATTTGCAGTATCTAGATAACCGCTTGCTATACTCATCGATTCCTAGCTTCAAGTACTTTTCTTTTATTTTTCCTACGCTTATAATTGTAATGTTCATCATTAACACTTCCCTATGTGTTTTCTATATATATATAACCCATGAAACACTTACCCTTCAAAGATAACTTCTTCCTTCTTTATTTATGCTTTTGCTCTCTTCTGAAACCACTAGAATCTTCCTCAGACTTTTTTTGTTCCTTCTTTCCAAGCAAATATCTTGTATATAATAAAAGATACCATAAGCCCAATAACAGCGCCTGCTAAGACATCTGTAGGGTAATGTACCCTAAGATATACGCGAGAAAAGCCCATTAAACAAGCTAGTGCTATTAATAATTTCTTATAAACTTTACTTTCTATCATCCTTATAATGACCCCTACTGTGGCAAATGCAATGAGTGTATGTCCCGATGGAAAGGAAAAAGATTGTGGTGCAGCAATACTTAGATTAATATTTTCTATTACTAGAAAAGGTCTATTCCTTTGGATGATGTTTTTTAAGATGAGCTCTCCAGTAATAAAACCTAATAATATGGAGGATAGACTCATGTATCCTAGTTTTTTATGCTTTTTACTGATCATAAGTCCTAGAGATATAATTAACCAAAGCAAACCATAATCTCCTAGTCTAGATAATAAAACCATAAATACATCCAGTGTAGCGTTTTGTAAATATCTATAGACAAATTCCAAAACCCTCAAATCTAAACCCATGAATTTCCCCCTTTTTCTTATACCTATCCGTCTACCACTTTGACATCAAGTATAAAGTGCTATTTATACATAACAAAAAAAGCCTCTATTATTGAAACATAACGTTTTAATAAAAGCTTTTTTTCTTTAAACAACTAAATATTTTGGAACATGCTCGCAAAAGTGACAGGTTTTTGGAGCAGCCCAATCCGTAAAGGATACTGCTTCTAGTTCATATAAGTCCGGTGGTTGTTCATATACTTCTACAAACTCCTCTATAGCATTATCTAAATGTTGATTACATACAACATACATATTTCTCACTCCATCTTTTCAAATAACTATACTAACTAATTATAGGTGTTAACTTAACACAATTATTACCAAATTTTTCTGAAACTGTCCTTCTGAGGGTAGCGAAGGATCTTGGAATAACAAAGAATTCCAATTTATGGTTTAAGTTAACGCTAATGCCTAACTAATTATAGTATTTGTTTATTTTATTAGTTCATACACTGGATCTTTTTCTTTTATCTCTTATCTTTAATTTTATCTTTGATTTTATTCATTATATACCAAAATATGTATTATTACAACGGGTTTGTCTTTTTTCACATGAAACACCCCAAGGTATAGCCTTGGGGTGTATTTATAACACTACTTCTATTTGTACTTCTGCTCCATTTCTAATAACTCTTATTGTAGTACTATCTCCTGGTCGATAGCGGTAAAGTTCTCGAATTAAGTGTCCCATTGTTTCTACTTCATTATTTCCTATACCTATGATGACATCTCCTGGCTTTAGATCATATCTTTCTGCTATGGAGTTAGCTTCTACCTCCACTATATATACACCAGTATCTACGGTTAATCTTGTTCCAGTGAAACCTTCAAAGGCATCAGCATTAATCCCTCGGATACCTAAAAGAACTCTTGTAAACTCACCTTTTTCTATAAATTGATCTACGATAGGTTTTGCTGTATTAATAGGTATAGCAAAACCTAACCCTTCACCAGTTTGAATTTTAGCAGTATTAATTCCTATCACCTGTCCTAATGCATTCAAGAGAGGTCCTCCACTGTTACCAGGGTTGATAGATGCATCTGTTTGGATCAAATCTTCTATTGTCTGTCCTTGTCCTAAAGGAATACTACGATTTAACCCACTTATAACCCCTTGTGTTAAAGTTCTTTCAAAATTTAAACCCAAAGGATTCCCAATAGCTACCGCGATTTCCCCTACCCGCAGTTCATCACTATTACCTAGTTCAGCAGGTACTAAGTTGCCTCCTTCTACTTTGATAATAGCTAAATCCAGCGTTCTTTCATTCCAAAGAACTTCTGCAGGCTGGCTGGTACCATCATGGAAAAGCACCATGACTTCCTCTACGTCTCCATCCCCTACCACATGGGAATTGGTTAAAATATATCCCCTGGCATCTACGATAACTCCTGTACCTAGTCCTGACGCTCTTCTTGTACCAAAGAAAACATCTCTTTGTAATGTTACTGTTGTGATACCGACAACAGAAGGCATCGCCTTTTCTGCTACTGCTGTATATACAGTCAGATCGTGTTGTGGCTCTATCACCACATTAGGAGCTGGTAGATTCACCATGCCCCTTTGTTGTAATATTTCTGGTAAATACATATAGGCTGCTGCTAGAGAAATACTACTTCCTAGAATGGCTCCCATCAATGCCACGATAAAGTATTTGAACTTAGAAGGTTTTTTTGGTTTCGGGTATCTTGGAGGAGGCGGTGCTTGTCTAAGCTCCTCATTAGGAAAAACACTGGTTTTCTCCAATAACTCCTGATCACTGGTCCCATTAGCTTCGCTTTTTTCCTTCTCTTCTTCATGATGGTCATCATAAAAGTTCATAAATCTCCCTCCTTATCCTTCAAAGGCATAAACAGTACTTGCCTTATCTCTATAAGCTAAGTCAATAGAGACATCTTCCCCTATATTAATTTCATGCCTTTGTAATATACCTTTTACAGTTATCATTGCTAACTCTGGAAAGTTGTTTTCTTTGCTCAGATGAGCTAGCAAAACATTTTTTACGTCTTTTTTTACTAAATCTACAATAGCATTTCCTGCCGCTTCGTTAGACAAATGTCCAATATCTGATAGTATTCTACGCTTTAAGTAGTAGGGGTAACTCCCTGCCTTTAGCATATCCTCATCATGGTTCGCTTCTAATACCACTAGGTTAGAATTCTTTATTTTATCTATTATACCCTTATTTACAAAGCCTAAATCAGTGGCAACGCTTATTTTTGCATGACTGCTTTCAAAGGTAAACCCTACTGGTTCTGCCGCATCATGAGAAGTACTATAGGCTAAAACCTTTAACTTCCCTATAAAAAAAGGTTTCTCTGTTTCAAAGAGCTTTATATTCTCCGATGCTATATTTCCAATTTTATCCTTCATGGCTTCCCATGTAGCTTCATTGGCATAGATGGGAACATTAAAGCGTCTAGATAATACCCCTACTCCACAGATATGATCATTATGCTCATGACTCACCAAAATCCCGGTTATACTTTTCGCATCAAAACCAACTTCTTGCAACCTGCCTTGAATTTTCTTTCCACTTAATCCTGCATCTATTAAAAGATGCTCTTCTTCATTAGTAAGAAAATGACAATTACCACTGCTTCCACTTGCTAATGAACAAAAGTAAGTCGTCATAAAAATGCCTCCAACGTAATACACACCTAAAAGGTGTGTATTAATATGTCTTGCTTATCTTAGCTCCTAATGCTGCAAATTTCTCGCAAATTTGATCGTACCCTCTATAGATATAATGGACATTTTCAATTTCTGTTGCACCTTCTGCTGTCAAAGCTGCCACAATTAAAGCGGCTCCGGCTCTTAAGTCAGAAGCTGCCACCTTTGCTCCCATTAGTTTTTGTACTCCTTGAATGATAGCTACTCTTCCTTCTACCTTTACATTCGCTCCCATTCGTTTCAGCTCATCTACATGTTTAAATCTTCCTTCAAAAATAGTTTCTGTTATAACCCCCGTCCCCTTTGCAATCGTTAGTAAGCTACTCATCGGCTGTTGCAAGTCTGTAGGGAAACCTGGATAAACCAGAGTTTTTATATTAACATTTCTCAAAGGATGCATCGCTCTTACTCGAAGAGAGTCTCCGTTCTCTATGATTTCTACCCCCATCTCTCTTAGTTTTGCTGTAATAGCCTCTAAGTGTTTAGGAATAACGTTACTTACAACTACATCGCCTCCTGTAGCAGCAGCAGCGATCATATAGGTTCCTGCTTCTATTTGATCCGGTATAACACTATGCTGGCATCCCTTCAACTTTTTTACACCTTGTATTTTAATTGTATCAGTTCCAGCACCTCTAACCTTTGCTCCCATGCAATTCAGAAAGTTAGCGACATCTACTATATGCGGTTCTTTAGCGGCATTTTCAATAATAGTTACCCCTTCTGCCATCGTGGCAGCTAACATAATATTGATAGTAGCCCCTACACTAGCTACATCTAAATAAATCTCTGCTCCTACTAATTTTTCAGCTTCCACAGAGATAATACCATGCTCAATATTAACTTTTGCTCCCAATGCTTCAAATCCCTTAACGTGCTGGTCTATGGGTCTATTGCCTATACAACACCCTCCTGGATATACAACTCTTGCTTTTTTAAAACGCCCTAAAGCAGCCCCTAAAAAATAGTAAGAAGCCCTTAAGTCTTTGGCAGATTCATAGTCTATAAAACAATTATTTATCTGGCTTGTATCAATCTCTAAAGTATTAGATCCTTTTTTTACAACCTTCGCTCCTAGATCCGTTAAAAGTTTTGACAGTATCTGAACATCACTAATGTTTGGCAGATTTTCTATAGTACAAACATCTGCTGCCAATACTGCCGCAGGTATGATTGCTACAGCTGCATTTTTAAAACCACTAACTTCAACTTTCCCCTGTAGTTTCTTTCCGCCTTCAATGATTAATTTTTCCATAGAGCTTCTGACAAACGTCAGTGGTCACCACCTTCTAAGTATAGTTTAACTATTTATTTATCTAATTCAACAAACTTTGTTATTTTCTTATTCTATAAAACTAAATTTTTTTAGCTGTTATTCATTATAGCATTTCTTCAGGAATTTGATAAGAACCTTTACTGTGGAAATTATAGTTAAAATATCTTATCACACAAAAAAAAGCAGAAAAAGCACTACTAATACTCTTTCTACCTTTGTTTATAAAAATCCTTTATTTTTTTGCAGAAACTTAATCTTTTAAAGCATCTACATAATAAATTTTCCCATTATTTAATACAATTTTCCATGATGGGAAGGCAGTTCCAGATATAATGGTATCCCAAGTGGTAAAATTAAAATCTGCAGGATTAAAATAATACCCTATTTCCATTTCTTTTACTGCAATGCCTTTATCCTCTTTATTATCCAGTAAAATTTCATTCATTTTTCTTAAAAGAGCTTCCGTTGCTGGTATTACTCTTTTCTTTTGTCCATAGATGTTCTCTTGTTCTAGCAGCATAGCTTCCATACCTACAACCTCTGTATGACTAACATAAACATGAACATAACTTTCACCTAAAAATCTACCGTTATAAGTTTGATGATAGACTAATTTATAAAGAGGTATTTCTCCAAATTCTTCAATTAGCCCAAAGTATATTTGTCTTAACACTAAATCCTCTTGCAGAAAATTATGCTGATAAAGAAAGTTATTGCTTATATCAATAGCTGCTTCTTCATCAAGTGGATAGTTTTTTTTATCTTCAGTAACGTTTTTATAAACAAACTTTTTGTTGCTGATAATTTCAAGTTTTTTATTTGCTGCCTTATAAATATTTCCTTCCAGCAACTCAAAGTTTTCCCCTAAAAAATTTCTTGCTAGTTCATAGGGCTCAAAAACCTTATACTTTACCATTAAAACTGGTAATGAAATCACTTCTCGAGGAATTTCTATATCTAGCTGCAAACCGTTATCTGTTAAATAGTTTTCTGCGTTCTTTATATAGGTATCACTAATGATCTGAAGATCTCCTTTATTAAACATATCTTTTTGTATGTGATAAATGAGAAAGATATTTGTTAGAATAAAGGCCACAATCAATGCATTTTTCGCCCTTGACCAGTCCATAATATTTCACCGCCGTTAGTTTACAAGGCTGCTATATAGTAATTTACCGTCATAAGTATTGAAATAATATTCTCTTGCATCTATTTTTATTCTCCATACAGGTACTAGTAATTGTGTGCTAGCTTCCTCGATAGTATCATAATATAAAACTTCAGTCTTAGTAATACTCCTTTCTATGTAACTCAGCACTTCCTTATCACTTTTTGGCTCCTCTACATCTTGATCCTTTAAATAATTATACTTTAATAAGTCAATATGCTCTTCAATGATCTGTTGAGGCAATAAGATTTTACTGTTTATAGGTACATCTGGAAAATTCATTTTTTTCCTAGTAAAGGTCCTATAGCTTTTGACTTTATTTCCGTAAACCTCTATTTCTATAGGGTGTGTCATATTATTCGTATGAAAAACTACTGGTAATCCATCGATCCTATAATTAAAGCCTAAGTAGTATCCCTTATTAACTTGCCTAATTTCTTTTAGATAGGCCCCTTCTGGAAAACCGCCTTCCTGCTGCAACACAAACTCAATAGCCACATCTAAAGCATTCACCACATTGCTACTAGAGATAGACCTAACTTCTTCGTTATACTCTAGGCGACCTCTATTGTTAATTCGAACGCCTTTTTCCCCATATCCATACATAAATACAGTAGCTCCACTGGTTTCTTTGATGGTCTTAACAAAATCCAAACTGTCATCAAAAAAACTTTTTACTTTTTCTGTGACCATAGATTCATCTTTGACATCTATTTCACTTTCTACAAAAATTTCTGGGATAGCAACATCATAGCTTAAGGGCATCAAAGTAGGGTTGCCTACATCAATAAAAAGAGGATAGTATCTAATATAACTACTATCTTGTAGCTTATCTAAAAAGCTTAACAATTGTCGGTCTTCTTGATAGTTTTCCATCCTAACTTCAAATACATTATTGTCTTTTCCAACAATATAGATAACACCTCTGTTTAAGGTAGGAATTAAAATTTTTCTGATTTCCTTAATATTGTTGACAATCTTATTATCTACTGTATCAAAAACAGAAGCTACTAAAACAGAAGGAATATTTCTACCAAACTCCAACTCAACGGACTTTAACCAACTATTCTCTTTATATCTTTCTAAAGTAGTAGGTACTACCTCTACATCTGCTGTAAAATATTGAAACAAAATGCTCCTACTAGCTTCCCAAACCTTTTCTACATCAGAAGAAATAATCGTATAATAACTGTTACCAAAACTAACTTCAACTCTTTCTGGTATAACTAATTCATTACGTATTTCTGTGATTTTTGCTGTTTGTTTTTCTTTAAATGAAGCTTCTGACTGTAACATTTTTATAGGTGAGTAGAACCATATCTTTTGAGTGAATACAATGCTCATTATGATCAATATAGCTAGTATAAGGGTTTTCATTTTTTCCCTACTCATTATAATCACTCCGAAAACGATTACTTATTTTCTGTATTTACAATACTCTTTAACCTTTCTGTAGAAGATGTACTGGCAATACTTTGTTCCACTTGTTTTTTTACATCATCAATATCCTTTACCTCTACTGTACGGCTTATAGTATCTTCCCGACCGTCTTTATAAACTGCAGTAAAGTCTATTTTGTTTAATCCTTTTCTCAGTTCCACCTCTGCCCAACCTCTTTGCAAAGCTCCTACTTTTATCTCTATAGGATCGTAGGCAGCAACATAATTTTGTTTACTAGTAGCTACACTAGTATTGTAATATACGTCTATTGTCACAGTCGTACCTTCAGGAGCAGTAAAAGACAAAACCATATTTCTATCACTAGCTACTATATTCCTATTAGGAGTGAGAATTTTTAAGGTTTCCTGCTCTACTTTAGCCTCCTGTGCAGTTGATGTATCATTGTTACCATAAACTACTGCACTTGATCCACCAATTATTAAAAGTACAACTGTACTGACGATTAATTTTTTCATCATATGGACACCTCCTGTCAAACAGCTAAATGTGTTCATAATTATTATACAAAATTTATATTACAATCATATTACATAGAAATTAAAAATAAATTACATATTTTTTCCTACAAAACACTTAGCTAAGTGCTAAGTTCTCCTCATCTACTGTTGGTAAAGTAATCATTACCGTCGTTCCTTGTTTTTCTTCTTCACTAAAAATTTTTATACTACCTTCATGAGCTTCTACAATTTGTTTTGCAATAGATAAGCCTAAACCCGTGCCCCCCATTTCTCTAGAACGAGCCTTGTCTACCCTATAGAATCTTTCAAATATTCTTGGTAAATCTTTCTTAGGTATGCCTATTCCATTATCTTTAATAATAATTTGAACAAAATTGTTTTTTAGTTCAACCTGCACTTCTATTTGTCCTTCTTCAGCAGTGTATTTAATGGCATTACTAAGAATATTTAAGATAACTTGTTCTATGCGGTCCTTATCAGCAAAAACATGCACCGTATCATCGCAAATTGTATAATTAAAATGTTGTCTTTTATTTTTAGCTGAAACTTCTAATTTTAGTACAGCATTCTTAACAATATCATTTATATCGATTTCCTTTTTATTCCACTTGCCTTGCTTGTAGTCTAAATTAGATAGTTGTAGCAAATCTTGTACTAGTCTAGTCATACGATCAGATTCACTTACTACTACATCTAAAAACCGTTTTGCTAAAGGTTTGTCTTCTATCGCTCCATCCAACAAGGTTTCCGTATAGCTTTTAATCGTTGTTAAAGGGGTTTTTAGCTCGTGAGAAACATTGGCAACAAATTCTTTTCTCATATTTTCCAATTTTTCATACTCTGTAATGTCTTGTAATAGCACAACTATTCCTTCCAAATAATCATCTTCTCTTATGATTGGAGCATACTTGGCTCTAAGCTTCAATCCTTCTTGCATATCAATGGTTTCATTACCATACCATTTTTCTTTTGTACTTAAGTAATTAAGTGTTAACTTATTGTTTAACGGTAAAAAAAGTTCGTCAAAACTCTTTTTCTTTAACGTCTTTTCATCTATTTTTAACATTTCTATGGCCACTGGATTGGCATGAATAATCTTACCTTCAGCAGTAGTGGCAATTAATCCGTCTGCCATATTATTAATAATCGTATCCATTTTTTTCTTTTCATTAGATACTTCCAGCAACACAGCTTTTAGTCGTGCTGTCAAGTGGTTAAACATGCTGGCTAGCTGGCCTATTTCATCATCGGACTTCACTTCTACTACCTGATCAAAGTCTCCCTTTGCCATTTTTTCTGCCTTGATGGTTACATCATTAATAGGCCCTGTAATACTTTTAGCTATAAAATATCCTAAAACTATAGTGATCAACAGTGCCAGTATAATTGCTCTTGTTAAAATAAACTTAGATTGATCTAAGGTTCTATAAATATCTTCAAGATTTTGTCGTAAGTAAATAATTCCCGTAATACGACTATGTTCATCATAAAGAGGAAACACCATATCTTTTGAACTCCTGGGCCCTTCTTGCTGAGATACAATATCCTTAATTTCTCCGTGGAATCCAGCTAAAATCAAATCAGAATCTAATATATACGTAGCATTTTGATTCCAATAGGATAAATTTGTGCTAGAAATAATGGTAAAGTCATTGTTTTTCTCTATTACATAAATCTCCATACCCATTTTTTCATAGGGACTGATATTTTTTTGTATTTCGTCCTTATTGTTCTGCCAATCTATTTCCTCTAGGGTCGTCATAAAACTACTAGCAATTTGCGTGAGGTTTCCCTTCACTACCCCTAAGTGATACTGCTCAAATTGCTGTATAATAAACACACCTACAATAACCATTGCAATGAATACTAATAGAAAATAGATAGTTATCATTTTAAACCGTATACTTTTAAACATATCATGCCCTCCTAAAGTAATAACCCACTCCTCTTTTGGTCAGTATATACTTAGGACTACTAGCAAGATCCTCCACCTTTTCTCTAAGCCTTCTTATGGTTACATCCACCGTTCTTATGTCCCCATAATATTCGTACCCCCACACTTCTTTTAAGAGTTGTTCTCTAGAAAACACCTGTTCTGCTTGTATTGACAAAAACTTTAACAGTTCAAACTCTCTTGAAGTTAGTTCTATAACAGTGTTCTCCTTTTTTACCTCATACTTATTGAAGTCAATCACTAATCCGCCTGAAGTAATGATGGCATTATTCTTTTCACCAATGATGGTATCTTTTCTTCTTAGGTTTGCTTTAACCCTAGCTAGTAGCTCCCTCATGCTAAAGGGCTTCGTTATATAATCATCTGCTCCCATTTCCAAACCCAGTACCTTATCGACTTCTTCTTCCTTAGCCGTCAACATTAATATAGGTGTAGAAAAACATTCCCGAACTTTTCGACATACTTGAAAGCCATCTAGTTTAGGAAGCATAACATCTAGTAAAATAAGGTCTGGATTTTTATTGGTTACTTTATGTAAAGCTTCCTCTCCATCATAAGCTATTTCAATCTTATAACCTTCTTTTTCTAAATTATATTTTAAAATATCTGCTATCGGCTTTTCATCTTCCACGATTAATATCTTTGCTTCCATCTTACATCCCCCTACATAGATTATAATGTTAATAAGTTCTACTTTTTTACTTCTTTTCCTGCAAAAGATTCACATTGATTTTTGTAAAAGTTTATCCTATATATTAATAAGCGGAGAATTTGTGTTCTCCGCTATCACAGCTATCGAAACAAGTGCATGAAACTTTGTAGGCTTTTTCCTTCACCTAAGGATTCTATGATCTCTATCAAAGCTTCTTCTCCATAGTTTTCTACAAAGTTTCGTACTATTCTAAATGACTGCGTATAAGCTAAATATTCATCAAGCTGATAAAACTCATCTCTTAGCATTTCTATTGTATAGTCTATTTCTGTAACTTCTTTACCCCACTCATAACCATCTACCTTATATTCAAAATAAAGACTTACACCTTCAGTAAACCAAATGGGAAAATTTCCTTTTCCAACATGGTCTGTAAAAAGGTGAACCAATTCATGTAATAAAGGTCCTTCAGAATAAAAAGCTCTTGTCATGTCTTCATCACTTCTCACCCATTGTCTTGGATTTAAAAGGTGAATTGTATTCCCATAGTAAACCCCCATTGGAGGTGTTCCCTTACCCTGCATTGTAATATCCATAAAAGCACCTATATCATCATATAATAAGATCATGATTTTTTCTTGAGGTTTGTACTGAAAAGCCTCTACCACCGACCCATACTTATCTTCTGCTGTCATTGTTACTAAATCAATAATTTCTTCATCAATCCCATCATCATATCGAATAATGAAGTGATCTGTAGTAACAAAGTCATAGCTACGGGTTCTATAGGACACAATTCTATTTTCAACATCTCTCACCATAGGACGAAAGGCAGTAACTAAGTTGTTTTGTTGTCCATGGTAAAATACAAACCCCATCATTAATAAGGCAATACCAAACAAAAAGAAGTTTATAGAAAAAAACTTCTTTTTGTCTATATTCATCATACAAATACCCCCTTTTTTGTCTATCTAAGAAATGTATTTGTGGGGTAAACTGCCCTTTCATTATACCATAAAGACCTAAGCCCTATCCTTGAGAATTAATGGCATTTCTTCCTATTAGACTATCACTTTTTTCGACTGTTTGCATAACTTAGTATAAGAAGAATAGTTTCTTTAGTATTGAAAATATGCACTTAACCAGACAACTGGTTAACATTATATTTTTATCAATAGTTTAAAAGGGGGACATAATGTGTTTAGTTATTCAAATATTGTGGAAGATCTTGTAATTGAAAGGTTAATGAATTCTAATGGAGAACACATCCCTGTTATTATTACCGGAGATAATTGCGGTTGTGACGACTTAGAAAAGTGTATTAAAGAATTAGGCGGCGTTGTTAAACATAGATTATCTATTATTAACGCTGTAGCTGCCTATATTCCTCCTGTTGGCGTAAGAAGTGTTGCTAGAGATAAAACCATCAACAAAGTTCATTTTGATGATATGGTATTTAAACTAATGGATGTTGCATCAGTTACAGTAGCATCAGACTATGCTAATGAACATGGTCTTACAGGTAAAGGTGTTACTGTAGCCGTAGTGGATACAGGGGTACACCCCCATAGCGACTTAACCACACCTAATAACAGGATCGTAGGCTTTGTAGATTTTGTGGATAAAAAAACAGCACCCTACGATGACGATGGTCACGGTACCCATGTTGCAGGAATCGTTGCTGGAAATGGATTTGCTTCTCAGGGAAAATATATGGGTATTGCTCCTGATGCTAATATTGTTGGGGTAAAGGTGTTAAATAAAGATGGAGGCGGTAATATCTCTGACGTTATTGCCGGTATTCAGTGGGTCATTGATAACAAACAACGCTATAATATTAGTGTAGTGACACTGTCTTTAGGTACAAAAGCAAAAGTTTCTTATAAAGAAGATCCTTTATGCCGAGCTGTTGATAAAGCCGAAAGTCATGGTATTACAGTCGTTGTAGCTGCTGGAAACAGTGGACCCGAAGCCTCTACAATTAATTCTC
This sequence comes from Clostridium aceticum, assembly GCF_001042715.1. Lineage (NCBI taxonomy): Bacteria > Bacillati > Bacillota > Clostridia > Peptostreptococcales > Natronincolaceae > Andreesenella > Andreesenella acetica. Next base: position 4,164,541 of record NZ_CP009687.1, read on the forward strand.
CTGCTATTAGCCCCAATACAATAGCAGTAGGCGCATGCAATGACCGTACTGCCAGTACTCCTAGAGATTGTAAAATTGCCGATTTTTCCAGTAGAGGTCCTACACCTGATGGCTTAAAAAAACCTGATATCTTAGCCCCTGGTGTAAACATCAATTCTTTAAGTAATAAGGGCAATGGATACCACAGTCTATCTGGGACTTCAATGGCTACCCCCATTGTAGCCGGCTGTGCTGCCCTATTATACGAAAACAATCCTAATCTTACCCCCTCACAGGTAAAAAGAATGATGACGGAAAGTTGTGTAAACCTAGGTTATGGATCAGAGGTTCAAGGAGCAGGCTTATTAGATATTAAAGATATCATGAGCAAGTCAAAGATCTCTCCTCAACCTCCTAAAAGAACTCCTCAAGATAGGCAACAAAATACTAAAGGTATATTTTCCATATTTGATGGTTGGTTCTTTGTTATCTTAATTGTAATATTGATTTTAATTTTATAATAAAAAAATAAAAGCGACCTTTTGGTCGCTTAGTATTTTACAAACTGTAGTGGATTAATAGGCACACCATTTTTTCTTACCTCAAAGTGCAGATGAGGCCCCGTACTTCTTCCAGTACTGCCTACCTTAGCTATTTCCTGGCCTTTGAATACTCTATCTCCTTGTTTTACCAAAATCCTGCTTGCATGGGCATAATAAGTTTGATACCCATTCTCATGATCTATAATAACAAGGTTGCCATAAGCACCTCTACTACCAGCAAAGGAAACCCTTCCTGCATCAGCAGCCGTTATCGAAGTTCCTGTAGGAGCACCAATATCAATACCTTCATGTCTTCTTCCCCATCTGGTTCCAAATCCAGAAGTAAGTGTCCCTCTAGTAGGTCGTACAAAAGCTCCTGTAGCAACCGTCGCTGGCCTTTCCTTTATACCCTCTGCGATTACTCTTGTAACAGGTTCTTCCAATATGATCTCTTCTAGCACTTCGTGGCCAGCAAAAACACCATTTTCCTTTACTTGATAACCTTTGATCTCTCTTTTTCCCTCTTCACCCTGAACAGTAATCTTTTTGTCTCCCTTATAGAGAGCTTCTGTTTCAACATATTCTGTTTCAAAGGGAATCGTTTCTACTAACTCCATATACTCTTTTGTTGTTACTGTTACATAAGGCTTTGGCACCACTAAATTAATTTTTTGCCCGATTTGAAGACGTTCTGGATTAATATCTGGGTTTGCCGCAGTAAGATTTTCCATTGATAAGTCATACTGCTGTGCTATGACCCAAGCACTTTCTCCAGAGGCTACTTCGTGAGTTTTTACTTCATTAGTTCCTTTTGTAATCAGTTGGAAAACTTCTTCTTTGTTTTTAACCTCTGCAAGGTTAACCCCGACTTCTTTAAGCTGGACTTTTTCATTAAATCCTATGTAATCATACGCTAACTCTTCATTGGTAAATAAACCTTTTATTTCGTCTAATATGGCCTTTGCTGTCAAATCATCCTTCACAAAAGCTATTTCTTCTCCTTCAATGACAATAGCTGTCGCCTTTACCTTCATATCCAACAATCTTTTAATATTATGGATAATCGCTTGCTTATCTGTCAACTCTTGCTTTTTAGCTTTTGTCTCTATCCATTCAATATCATTTGGAACAAGAAATTCATGACCATATAAAGTTTGAACTTCTTTTTTTACATCCTCTATAGCTTCAGCAAACTCTTCTTGATGTTTTACAACTGCTAAAACTTTGCCATTCAATTGTGCCTCATAGGCTTTCCCCGCGGTTAGTATAAATCCTACAGCAATTATGGTACATAGGATAACAGTAACTGTAGCAGCTTTTTTATCAAGTTTATTCTTAAGTAAGTTTTCACCATAATTTTTCACTTTACCACAAAGGCTTAATAATCTTTGGTAAATTTCCATCCTGAGATCTCCTCTCGTGGGTCAAATCCTGTGTAACAGGATAGTTTCATCATTTGTTTATACTTTTGTAACATGTCTGTAATAATATCCTTTACTATTATATACTAACGTTTTACTGTTACACAACCCCAAACTTATGTTCTTCGAGTTATTTCTTCAGTATTATAGCCTTTTTTGTAAAATATTATTACAATTTATCATAGTTTTATATTCAACCATTGCTGAAACAGTTCACTTAAATCTTTCTCAGTATTCTTTCTACAGATATCATAAAAATCTTTCGTAGTAGCATTTTTAAACTTAAAGGCTTCAAAATATTCCCTCAAAGCTTTAAAAAATGCCTCATCTCCCATATGATCTCTTAGTTCTTTGATAAACATAGCACCTCTACTATAGACAATACTGCTATATTGCCATGAACTATCAAACTCCTTAAGACTTCTTAAAATTCCTTCTTCCCCATCTGATTCAACATCTATATAATTTTCATATTGTGCTTTAATCATTTTTTCGTAAATTTGATCTTTTATATGGTGTCCATATTTTTGTTCAAAATACATTAAAGTTGTATATTCTGTCAAAGCTTCATCTAACCAAGGCTCTTTTACCTCATTATTCCCTACAATGCCATACCACCACTGATGAGCTACCTCATGAGCTACTACATATTCTAAAGGAAAATCCTCCTTCATCTCATATAATTCTTGACCAATCATAACTACATTAGGATACTCCATTCCTCCTATAAAAAAATCACTTGCTACAATAGATAATTGTTTATAAGGATAGATGCCAAAAAGATTATTAAATATTTTTAAAGAATCCAATCCATATTGCAGTGCAGCCTCCCCCTTGTGACCTTCAATAGAATAGGAAATCACTTTCGTATCACCTAGAGTGGCTTCTTGTATTTCAAAAAATTGACTTAAAATCATTACAAAATTTCTAACCAATCTAGCTTCTATTTTATAAGTATTCTTATCCTTTCCTTCTTGTATTTTTATAATATTTCCTGTTGCAGCGATTTTATATTCCTTTGGTATAGACATCTCAACATTATATTTAGCTACTTCACTATAGAAGGGATCTCCTATAGCATAGTAAGGATCCAGATTCCATCCTTTTTCATCATATACCGCAATGATAGGAAACCAATTGGTAATATTAACAGTATTTTCTCCATAACCCATTCGACCCACAGCATTTGGCAGCTTCACTATAAAATCTATAAAAAGCTGTAGTGTATCTCCTGGTTGTAAAGGTTTTTCAGGAGTTATTCTTAAAACAGTATCGGCTTCTCCCATGATTTTATACTCAATAGGTTTTCTTCCCTGCTTTATATTGATAATCTCTATATATCCAGGATTAAAACCATTGGGGTAAGCCCTTTGCATTTCTTTTTCTTCAAAAGGAACCTGTTCTTTTTGTTTAAAGGCATTTGGATAGAGGTGCAGATAAATATCTGCAAGTTCTCCTCCCTGTTGATTTCTATAAACAATTTTTTGACTACATTCTACGCTCATATTCTCTTCCATAAAGACTGCTGTCATTGTATATTCTGTTAAATTTTCTTCTCCATGATAAGACGTCGTAACCCTTTGGATTTGGGTAGTATCCCATACATAGTGAAGAGATACGGTAAAAAATAACAAACCAAAAACTAAGACAATTAATTTTAATTTTCTATTAATCTTCAATTTTTTACCTCCTAATTCAAGACTTCATAAGCTATTAAAATTTTATTTTATATTCGAGATTTTATTACAAAAATCCGTTTATAAATCGCCTACTTATAGTTATAATGTTAACTACATATCATTAGCGTTAACTTAAACCATAATTTGTCATCCTGAGTGGAGCAAAGAGGAGCCGAAGGATCTTAGTCTTAGTAAAATCACAGTTCGAGAGGATTTTGCTAATAATTGTATTAAGCTAACGCCTATGAACTACATATTGATTTTTATAAAAATTACTATATAATGTTCTTTTAGGTGAAGAAGTACTGGTTCTGTCACCTAAAAGAAATTTTATAATAAATATGATATAATATTAAAGTAGATAAAAAATTTTGGAGTGATGATCATGGGTTTTATAAAAACTACAAATTCTATAGATTTAGGAGATACCCCTATAGAAAATATTTTTATCGATGTCTATATGCCAATTGCCAATGGTACTTTTGTAAAAGTCTATTTGCTTGCATACAAATATGCCTGTGATAGAGATATGAAGGAAAATGCTAACAATATAAACATTGCTAAAAATCTTGATATTCCTTTATCTGATGTATTAGCAGCCTGGGACTTTTGGGAAAACAAAAAAATCATTAAAAAGATTCCTTTGTCTACAGAAAATGAATGGGACTATTCGATAGAGTTTTTTAATCTAAAACAACTATACATAGACAATAACTATAAATCCCTTCAAACTTTGAATCAAGAGGATTCAGAACCAACATCCTATACCTGTTCTACAAGAGAATTAATAGAAGCCAATAAGGTGCCTGAGATTAAGCAAATGTTTATAGAAATCAACAAAATTATTAACCGCTCTCTTGTACCCAATGAAAAAATGCAAATATTAGAATGGTTTCATCAGTATAACATTGATCCGCCCTTAGTGATCAAAGCCTATAACTATTGCCGTTATAAAAAAAATGTCCGCAACGTAAAATATGTAGCGGGTGTTATTAGAAACTGGTATGATCAAAATATCACAACAGTAGAACAGCTTCAGGAACATCTTGCAAACCAAGGGGAAAGATATAGTCTATATGATCGTGTATTTAAAGCTATGGGTTTTATGTATAGAGAGCCCTCCGAAGTTGAAATGAAGATTATGGATAAATGGTTGGATAGCCATCAATTTACTATAGATGTTATATTGAAGGCTTGTGAAAATTGCAGTAAAACATCTAATCCTAATATTAATTATATTGATAGTATTTTATCAGATTGGCACAAAAAAGGTATTGCAAAGGTAGAGGATATAGATGCAGAAAAAGAAAAGCAAAAAGAACAGAAAAAAGAACCTTTGCCTATTTCTTCATCTAAAACGCAGCAAAAAATAAAGACCAAGTTTCATTTATCGGAAAGCAGAGGCTCAAGGTATGATGCTAAAGAATTAGAAGAACTATTGTTAAATCGTTCTAAAAACAAACAATAGAGGTGAATCTTTGTGAAGAACCAATTTATTAAAGATATTTTAAAACAGTATGAAAGAAAAAGAGATCATAATAAACAAACAAAAGAAAATCGTCTTCAGGAAGTATATCAGAAAGTACCTGAAATAAAAAAAATAGATGAAGAAATTAAAAAAACAGCACTTTCTTTATCTAGAATACTGATCAATGAGCCCAATAATCCCGAAACAGTTCTGCTTGAGTTAAAAACTATCTTGGAGAAGTTAAAGCAAGAAAAAGCAATTCTTTTGACAGAAAATAATATTCCTTTAGAATATCTACAGGATCAGTTTCATTGTAGTCAGTGTAAAGATACAGGTTTTTCAGCCTCGGGAGATAAATGCACCTGTTTTAAACAACAGCTCATTAACTATACCTATTCCATGTCAAATCTTACAAAGTCACTAGAGAAAGAGAACTTTCATACCTTTAATATTGATTTATTCACTGAAGAATCCTTTGAAGGTCAACAGCAATCTCCTAGAGAGAATATGCTGCATATTTTGAATACTTGTGAAGGATTTGTCTTTAACTTTGATAAGGATAATGAAGAAAATCTTCTTTTTTATGGTGCTACAGGCTTAGGGAAAACTTTTTTAGCTAACTGTATTGCAAAAGCCTTACTAGATAAGGGTAAAATGGTTGTCTATCAAACAGCTTTTAAAATTTTAGAGATACTTGAGGACCTCCGATTCCACAATGCCAATGATAAAGAAAAAGTACACCTTTTGTTTGAAGCGGATCTTCTTATTATCGATGACCTAGGCACAGAAATGACAAATACCTTTACTAACAGTGAACTTTTTAATATTATTAACAGCCGTCTGTTGGCCAATAAAAAAACCCTTATTTCTACCAACTTAACCCCTAAGGAAGTTATTGATCGATATGATGATAGAATTTCTTCTCGTCTCTTCTCAAGGTACACGATATTAAAATTCTATGGCAAAGATCTACGATGGGAATAAAAAAAACTTACATCTAATATAGATGTAAGTTTTTTTTAATTGGTGACCCCTAGGGGAATCGAACCCCTGTTACCGCCGTGAAAGGGCGGTGTCTTAACCGCTTGACCAAGGGGCCAATAAAATTCAGCAAAACCCAGTATTCCTCACCAAGCTCTGCCGAATACTTTGGCTTAATGGTGACCCATCCGCGACTCGAACGCGGGACACCCTGATTAAAAGTCAGGTGCTCTACCGACTGAGCTAATGGGTCAAATCCTGCTCACAGTTATATATAATAATATAAAAAAGGACATCTGTCAACGATTTTTGTCGAAAAAGAAAAAAGCACTTTTAAAAAGTGCCTTTACCTTCTAAAAAATAGATTCTCTTACAATCGTTTGATTTCTCTTAGGTCCTACAGATACGATTTTTACTGGTAGTCCCACATACTCCTCTATTCTAGCTATATACTTCTTAGCGTTTTCTGGTAAATCTTCGTATCTTTCAACTTTTGTAATATCTTCTTCCCATCCATCAAGTTCTTCATAAACTGGCTTGCTTTTTCCTAATGCTTTTAAGTTAGCAGGAAAATGCTCTGTTACTTTTCCATCGATTTCGTATCCTGTACATATTTTAATTTTTTCAAAGCCACTTAGTACGTCTAATAGCATAAGAGAAATACTTGTAAGTCCATTAATTCTAGTAGTATATTTCACCATTACCCCATCAAACCACCCACATCTTCTTGGTCTTCCTGTTGTAGTGCCAAACTCATTTCCTTTTACTCTAATTAAGTCTCCCACTTCATTGTCTAACTCAGTAGGAAAAGGTCCTAATCCTACTCTTGTTGTATATGCCTTTACTACGCCAATAATTTCTTGTAGTTTATTTGGCCCTATACCAGCTCCTATACAAAATCCTCCTGAAGTTGGGTGAGAAGAAGTAACATAGGGATAAGTCCCTAAATCGATATCCAATAGTGTTCCTTGGGCTCCTTCAAACAAAACCTTTTCTCCTGCACTCATAGCCTCATGTACAAGAATCGTAGTATCGGCTACGTATTGTTTAAGTTTTTCTGCATATTCACAGTAGGTTTCATAAATTACGCTTTGATCAAAGCCTTGGCTACCATAAATTTTTTCAATAATTTCATTCTTTCTTTCTACCTGACGAAATAATCGATCTTTAAAAATCTCTTTATCAATCATTTCTCCTAAACGTATACCAGAGCGTTCTATCTTATCCATATAGCAAGGACCTATTCCTTTTTTTGTTGTTCCAATCTGATCTTCTCCCCTTGCCTCTTCTTCTAAAGCGTCTAGTTTTTTATGATAAGGGAAAATAACATGTACCCTTTCATCTATTCTTATATTAGAAGTATCAATTCCTTGTGCCTCTAAAATTTCTACTTCTTTTAAAAAGCCTTCAGGATCAAAAACCACGCCGTTTCCAATAATATTGAGTTTATCTTTGTATAGAACACCCGAAGGTAGTAAATGAAATGCATATTTTTTATCTTCTACAATAACTGTATGTCCTGCATTATTTCCCCCTTGCGCTCTTACCACAACTTTCGCCTTACCTGCCAAATAATCAATAATTTTTCCTTTTCCTTCGTCACCCCACTGGGCTCCTATTACAACCACTGACGGCATACTTCCCACCCCTATATCTCTTTATTTTTTATAACCAATAGGAAATTATACACTTTATAAATTGTGGATAAGTTATAATTTCCGTTATTGGTTTCAACAAAGTCACCCTTTAAATCTTCCAAAGGAAGACTTTGTTCTAATGAATCTATAACTAATAAGAAAACAAGTCAACCTCTTCTCTAAAAGGACTAAATACCCGTTTCTTTTTGCTGTGATTTTTTAATATTTATAATAAATAGAAAATTTTAAACATTATAACTATTATTGCGTAAAAGTTTTTTGTTATAGATCTTCATCTTATTTATAAATTTTTACCGCTTTAAAATTTTATTCTTATTGTTCTTTATGTATCGAACAACACGTATTAATATTATCATATATTCAGAGTATAGTCAACAAATATACGAATGTTAATAAGGTCATTTGTAATAACATTCGAATTAGGCAAAAAAATTATGCTCTAGATCTATCCGTTACGGCACACTGACTTGTAAAAATCTTATTGCAACTTATTATAAATTAGTTTGTATATAAAAATCATAGGCGTTAACTTAATATAATCATTACTAAATTTCTCTTAAACTGTCCTCCTGAGCGTAGCGAAGGATCTTGGAGTAGCCAAGGATGACAAATTATGGCTTAAGTTAACGCTAAGGATATAAAAATAAAAAGGCTAGGTGTTTATCCACCTAGACCTTATTTTCTACTATTATTCCCCTTTTGATTCAAAAAACTTATTTAAGTCTTCCACTAATTTACTTACATCAATTCCATGTACTTTTCCAGCATCTGCAATGCTTTCCATTGTTGCACCTGGACAACCAAGGCAATGTAATCCATACTTCATGAAGACAGCGGCACTATCTCGATCTTGTTGTAGTACCTGCATAATAGTCATGTTTTCTGTAATTTTAGCCATAACTCATTCCTCCTCCAAATCCCGTTAATTGTATAAAAATAGCGTTTTTGTAATCTTTTATACTATATACATTTTTAATGTTACCATTTTTGACATACTTTATCAACTATTATGTGGATTTTTTTCAATATTCTTCTGATATTGTCCACATTTTCCATAATTATACACATTCTTATGGTGGATAGTGTGGATAATTATGTTAGTTGTTCTGCATAATGTGCTTCTTTTGTTATGCACATATGTTTATACTGACTTAGTAATATTGTTCCCTCTTTTTTAAAAAATTGTTGATATTCTTCTAGATCTTCTCTGTCAAAAACTTCCAAGTTTTGATCTTCAAATTCATCATATTTTATTTCCTGTAGCTGAAATCCACACTTTTCATAGCATTTTTGAGCTCGCTTATTAAATACTGCTACCTTTAAATTTAACTGTCTCATTTTCATATTATCAAAATAGTATTCTAAAAAACCTTTTAAAGCATCTGTACCATACCCTTTATTTATGTAATTAGGATCAAATACGATGCCTAATTCACTTATTCTTCTAATCCATTTAATATTTCTAAGAGCTATATATCCAACAAACTGATTTTCCAAATTACAAACGCCAAAACATTTTTTAGATAAAGTATACTTTTTATTTCTATACCAATATTCTCGTTGAAGTTCGCTCATCACAGGAAAGTTATAGCTTCCCAATAGTGGATCTTCATGTTTTCCCCAAAGCTGCATAGCATCTACCTGCTGTCTTTCAATCTCTGTAATATAAGTTAATTTCCCCCTAGCAACAATTATCATTTCTATCCTCCGCCTAAAGTCATTCTTCTGACCTATAGCCATCATAGTTTAAAAATTTTTGATATTCTCCTGCCCAGTAAAGTTCTACAGATCCTGTTTCACCATGCCGATGTTTTGCAATAATGACTTCTGCAACATTTTTTTTATCACTATCGGGGTGGTAATATTCATCTCTATATAGAAACATCACCAAATCTGCATCCTGTTCAATAGCTCCAGATTCCCTTAGATCTGATAAAATAGGTCGATGGTCTGCTCTTAGCTCTGGTGCTCGGGATAATTGAGATAGAGCAATCACGGGACAATCTAATTCTTTTGCCATTACCTTTAGGTTTCTAGATATAGCTGAAATTTCCTGCTGACGATTTTCTGTTCTCCCATCTCCCTGCATTAATTGAAGGTAATCCACCAATACTAAATCTAATCCTGCCTCCAGTTTTAATCTTCTACATTTTGACCGCATCTCTGTAATACTAATACCAGCAGTATCATCAAAGTAGATATTGGCTTGAGATAAAGGCAGCATGGCAGCTGCAAGCTTTGTCCATTCGTCCTCATTTAAATTTCCATTTTGTATTTTATTTAAACTTACCATAGACTCTGCCGCTAACATTCTTAGCATCAACTGTTCTTTAGACATCTCTAAACTAAATATAGCTACAGCTGCTGATGCTTTGATAGCAGCATTCTGGGCTAAGTTCAAGGAAAAAGCAGATTTACCCATAGCAGGTCTAGCTGCTACCAATACTAAGTCAGATTTATGAAAACCACTTAGTTTCTTATCTAAATCAGCAAAACCTGTTGTTAATCCAGTAATACTTGCTTTGTTTTCATATAGTTCTTCAATTTTATCAAAGGTTTGAGATAGTACAGTTTTAATGGGAGTAAAACCTTCTTGATATCTGTTCTGAGAAATATCATAGATGTTTTTTTGTGCTAACTCCAGTACTTCTGGTACTTCCATATCTGGATTAAAGCTTAAGTTGATAATCTCTTCGGAAGACCGAATCAGCCTTCTTAGGGTGGCCTTCTCTTCTACAATATCTGCATAATACCTTACATTTGTGGTAATAGGTACCGCCTCTGATAAACTATTTATATAAGGTATTCCCCCAATAGCCTCTAAAGTTCCTCTTTTTTTCAACTCTTCCGTTAGGGTGATTAAATCTACTGGTTCTTCTCTATTAAAGAGGGTGTACATAGCTTCAAAAATTTCTTTATGGGCTTCCTTATAGAAGTCCTCTGGCTTAATTACTTCTAAAACCACGATAATAGATTCTTTATCCATCAGCATAGAACCTAAAACCGATTGTTCTGCTTCTATGTTATGGGGTGGTACTTTAAGTGTATTCATTCCCTCCATAAAAATTCCTCCTAAATAAAGGTTGGAGATTCTCTCCAACCCTTAAGTTTTACTCCTCTATAACATGAACTTTTAGTTTTGCAGTAACACCAGGTTGTATTTTTACTTCCAGGTACTTTACGCCCAATTCTCTTATAGGATCTGGTAAAACAATTTTTTTCTTATCTAGTTTAATACCATGCTTTTTATTTACCAGTTCGCTAATATCTTTGGAGGTCACAGATCCAAAAAGTCTTCCACCTTCCCCCGCCTTTGCCTTTAATTCTACCGTAATTTTTTCAATTTTAGCAGCTAAGTCTTTTGCCTTTTTCAACTCTTCTTGTTGTTTTTGCTCTTTCGCTTTATTTTGCTGTTCCAATGTTTTCATATTTCCACCAGTAGCTTCTACTGCTAAGTTTTTAGGGAATAAAAAATTTCTTGCATAACCATCACTAACGTTAACAATGTCACCTTTTTTTCCTTGGCCTTTTACATCTTGTAATAAAATAACCTTCATATTACTCTTCCCCCTCGTCAAAATATTCTTGTATGGTAGTTTCTAATTGTTTCAATGCTTCTTCCATAGTAACACCCTCCAGTTGAGCACCTGCCACGGTTAAGTGACCTCCGCCCCCCAGCTTTTCTAAAATCACCTGTACATTGATATCACCCATAGATCTACCACTTATAACTATCATTGTATCATCTTTCCTTCCCAAAACAAAAGAGGCCCTTATACCTTTTATATTTAGGAGTTCATCTGCTGCTTGAGCAGCAATAAGTTGAGAATCTTCTCCTTCTTCTTCATAAGTAGATATAGCAACCATTTCTTTAATAACCTTTGCTCGTTTGATTACTTCTCCTTTTGAAATAATGGTATTTAAATCATCTTGAAACAATTGTTTCACAGAAGTGGTATCTGCCCCTGCTCTTCTTAATAAAGCAGCAGCTTCAAATGTTCTCACTCCTGTTTTAAAAGTAAAGTTCTTAGTATCAATAGCAATCCCTGCTAAAAGTGCTTCTGCTTCCAGCAGCTCTATATTTATTTTATCATCCATATAAAAGAGTATTTCTGTTACTAATTCACTAGCAGAGGATACATAGGTTTCATGATAGTTTAGTACTGTATTTTCAATAAAATCAGTTCCTTTTCTATGGTGATCTATTACTACGATCTTATCCGTTTGTTTTAGTAGCTCAGGACACTCTGTGAAATTAGGTCGATGCGTATCTACCACCACTACTAAAGAAGTAGAATGAACCCTTAGTTTCGCTTCTTCACAAGTAATAATATTTTTTTTATATTCTTCGTTTTGTAAAATTTTATCATAAAGACACCCTATAGCAGGATTGTTCCCATTCAATACGATATAAGCTTCCTTGTTTCTATTCTTAGCAGCTCGGTAAATCCCCATGGCAGAGCCCAAAGCGTCTAAGTCTGCATATTTATGCCCCATGACAAAAACATTATGGCTCTGTTCTATCAACTGCCTTAATGCATAAGCAATCACACGAGCTTTTACTTTTGTCCTCTTTTCTACTGCCTTTGTTTTTCCACCATAAAAACTTATTTTATCATTTTTCTTTACCGTTGCCTGGTCTCCGCCTCTTCCTAGAGACAAGTCTTTTGCTGCATTAGCAAATTCAAAACTTTGTAGAGGAGTGCTACCCTCTGTCCCTATCCCTATGCTTAAGGTAATAGGAATTTTGTTTCCTGCATTAATCTCTCGAATTTCATCTAAAATATCAAACTTCTTAGTTTCTAACTTTTGTAAATGCTGCTTTTCAAAAACTGCAATATATTTATCATTTGCATATTTTCTTATAAAACCATTGATCCTATTGGCCCATAAAGTTAGCTTATGATCAATTTCCGCAATCACTAAAGGTCGGTGAGCGTCCTCTGTACCTTGCATTACCTCATCAAAGTTATCGGCTTGCACTAATGCTACTACTATTTTTTCTTCATTATATTTCTTCTTCAAAATTTCATAGTCAGTTTCTTCAATCCAGTATAGCATAATAACATAGGTAGCTATATGATTTTTTTCTGACTTTATAATATTATATAAAACATTGAAATTTCTATTGTTAATATTTGCCTTCTTTACTATATTATTTTTTGATTGTAAAATATCTTGAAGCTCAAAGTTGGCTACAATATCTTCTATATTTTTATCTAATAATCCTTGGTTATCCATAACTTCTAAAAACTTTCGATTATACCATTTAATCGTTCCATCGATCTCTACCATTGTCAATGGTATAGGCATATTCAAAATAGATTGTTTTGTGACTGAGTCAATGTCAGAGGATAGCCCCTCTATATAACGGGTCCATTCTTCTCTTCGAATGTTAGTAGTTTTTAGATTATAGTAAATCAAGTAGCTCAATACAAATATTCCTACTAAACCTATGATATAATTATAGAAGGAAATGATAGCAATAAGAAATCCTATAATAAAAATATATATTCGCGTGTCCGGCACCAACATTTTAAAAAATCTTGAGTTTTTCATCTGCCTTTGCCTCCCACAAAATATTAATCGTTTCTTTTCCTAATCCTTCTCATATCTATCATAGCATCTAATAGTCCTATCATAGCTACCAATGTCATTAGCGGACTAACAAAAATCAGTAGTATTAAGATAAATATCCTTAAAAATTTAGGAAAGTTTCTTTTTTTTAATACATAATTCATAAATGATATACCTTGTAAAAAGAAAACTACTACAAAAATAAGCGTAGCATTAGCAATCAAACTATTATGATCAATGCCTTCAATATATCTTGTCATCAAAGATAAAAGAAAAATAATGAATGATCCTAACACAATATTTCCTGGAAGTTTAAACCCTTCAAATCCATCCAACTTATAGGGACTAAACTTAAGTCTATTCATAATAGCTACTGCTAAATAATAATTGATGAAGGCTCCTATTATAGATTGAATAATAATTAAACCCGGCAAAATCATCATGAAATAGTTAATTGCCTCATGAATATCTACAGAACTTACGTTCACTGCCCTCAGCATTTCTACCTGATGATCTAATACTTCTCCAATCATTCTACCCATTTCTTCGATAATATGTATTCCACTAATCATAGAAATAATTTGTATTATTAAAAAAATCGAAAATACCGATGCTGCTGTACCTACTCCTATAACTTGAAAAGGGTTTTTTTCATACTTCATATAGTGTCCCATAACTAGGGCAATGGGTGCTATTATCACAAAAATAAACACTGTATAGAGCATCCCTGTTAGTAAGCCGATAAGTAAACTAGCTACAACAAGGGAGATTACTGTATAACTTGTACTATACTTACATGATAAAATCATAAAAGGAACTGGTAAAACAAATAGTAAAACAGATAAAAATGGAATATATAAAGTGCTTATTACAAAAAAACATGTAATAGTTACCATTAATGCTGCTTCAATGAATGCCTTTTTATTACTAAAATCCTTCACTAAAAAATCACTCCTAAGGGCTTATTTACCATGATTACTTATATGTTGATTTAGTTCTGACAAATCCCCATACCATTTTTCTAAATGGTGTTCTTCTAATATACTAATTTTAACTTTATCCTGCAATTTTTTATCAAGTGTTTCATAATCGAAACCCAATCTTTTTCCTAAAGTATATGTGGCTAAAAGAAGATTTACTAAACATTCTGCCACCAACTCTTGTCTATCTTTTATACCCTTTATCATTGTTTCAAATAATAAAGCTATGGTATTTAGCAGCTCACACTTTAAAAAGTCTATCATTTTTAAGTTTCTACTAATATCATTATTACTGTTTGGTAGCATTTTTCATTCCCCCTGATTTTCCTTTTACCCTTAAATCTTTTATCTACTATTATATGTACTATACAGATATTCTATTTAATTATCGATTTTCCTTCGCCATCTGTAGAATTTCCCTATGAAAAAAAGAAGCACTCGAAGAATTTCGATGCTTAACAACAGATGATCATATTAAACTTTTGTAGCACTTCTTGCAAATTATATAAAAAAACAAGCATTTTTACTACTTCATCTGTAGGATAATTGTTAATATCTTCTTTGTTTTTTAACTGCATTTTTGCTTTTTTTATGTCTTCTATAATATACTCTAAGTTTATATCATCCTTGTTTTTCTGATTATAAATATCGCATACTTCATTTTCTTTACACTGCACTTCTTTAAGAGCTTCTTTTATTTTATAAAGATCCTCTTTAGCAAGGTCAATAATCTCTCTACCAATTCCTTTTTGCAAAACATTTTGCATATTTCTAAGATGTTCAAAGGTTTCTTTTTCTAGCTTTAAACTAATAAACATCTCTTTGTGTCTAATACCTCCATGAACCTTTATTTTTTCTTCCTTTTTTTGTAGATCTAGTAACTTTTCCGATAGTTCTAGCTCCTTTTCTATTTCTTCAATCTGTTCTTCCAAGAAGCTCATGTTTTGTTCTTCTTCTTGCAACAATATTTCTAAGGTTTTTATATTGTATCTTAAAATATGTTTAGATATATTTTTTATCTCTCCAGCAACTTTTAAATCATAGGTTGGAGGATAAATTGTATAATTAATCACTACCGCAACAACAATGCCTATGGAAGTATCCAGCAGTCTATGAAGCGCATAGGTTACATGATTTTCATTGGTATTTAAAAAGATACCTGTAAAGACAACGCCTCCTATAGCAATAGCTTCTTGCCACCCTAGCTTGTTCATGATAATAATAAGGCTAACCACACCTAGTCCCCCTAAAAAAGGGTTTGCGGGTGCTATTGCAACAAAAATAGCTCCTACAACGGCACCAATAATCGTTCCTAATATACGATTTACTCCTGTTTTCCAAGAATCAGATACAGTGGGCTGCATAGCAATAATAGCTGCAATAGCTGCAAAAAAAGGACTTTCTATTCTTAAAATATTAGCGATAATCAAAGACACTGTAACAGCAATACCCGTTTTTATGGTCCTAAGACCAATCTTCATAGTTCTCACCTTTCCTCTTAAAAATCTTATGTAATAACTAAGATCTAACTTCTTTACTATTATATACTATTTTTCAAAACAATCCTATATTTTTCTAAAGACCTTGTATAATTTGTAAAAGAGTAAAAAGGTTCAATGTATTGAAGCACTTGGAATAGAATAAAGCCTTTTTTCAAAAGTTATAAAATATATTGTAAGATCAACAATAGTATTACCCCGGGGACTCCTAGAAAACCTGCTATCAAAGCATTGATAGGATTAATAACGATAGTTATTCCAAAAATTCCACCTATTAGATTTACTAAGAGCAACATTGCCCCCCCTATAACACCATTCCATATGAGTTTTATAATAAGTTTTATAGGTATTAATAAAATCCATCCTACTATATATAATAGGATTAGTCCAAAAGCATAGGCTAGTATGATACTTAATTCAAAACCCATGATCAACGCTCACCTCTATTTTCTTAAGATTTTTGAAATAATTTAAATGGAGTAGTACTATATACTACTCCTTACATTATATCATATGGTGCTCAGTATTATGACCAACGGTTTATTTAATATATTGTATCCTATAAAAGAGCTCTGTTTATAAACTTTATCGATTCCTCCAACCTAAAGTTCCTATTAAAAGTTCGTCTTTATCCCCATTTCCTTAGCTCTTTTTAGCAAGTAAATATATTTGGCTTTTGTGGCTTCTACATTATATATAGCATAATCTATAAGATCTGGATCTGATACGCTATGAAAGGTTTTTTCTGCACTTTCCCAGTCTGCACGGGCTTTGTTAATTACCTCAACAAATTCTTGATTTTCGTCCTTTTCGGTTTCGTAAAAGTGTTGGAGTTTATTGTGTAATCCACTAAAGATGGTAGCAATCCCCTCTAACATACCTTCTCTTTTAGTAACTTGATTTTCTTCGTTCATCAATACCCTCCCCTTCACTACTATACTTTACCTATTATACTATCCATTTTTTGTCGGTTTATACCTATGCCTAAGAAAGCTAAAAACATTACTGCTTCATAAGCGTTAAGCTAATACAATTATTTCCCAAATTTTGTGGAGCTATCATCCTGAGGGTAGCGAAGGATCTTGGAATAAGGAAATTTTTTGCTAATACTGCTAATACTAAGATTCTTCGACTTCGCTTTACTCCACTCAGCATGACAAATTATGGTTTAAGTTAACGCTAATGATTTACTGCTCTAAACTATACTATGCTAGCGTGAAGGGTTACATACTAAATATGTCTTGTAAATAGTCTTTATTCATTTATTTTTTCTTTTAAGCATATCTTTTTTTAAAATTTTCCCTTATCATACTTTCTATAAAAACAATAAAAAAGCATGACTTTAAGAAGGATTTTTCTCCCCTTAAAACCATGCTTTTACGATAAATTTTTAATAAAAATTTAAAGTTCTCTTCTACCCTCTAGTGCTTTAGATAAAGTTACTTCATCTGCATACTCCAAGTCTCCTCCAACAGGAATACCATAGGCAATCCTTGATACTTTGATACCCATGGGTTTTAATAGTTTTGCTATGTACATAGCTGTAGCTTCCCCCTCTATATTAGGGTTAGTTGCTAAAACTACTTCTTTTACTTCACTGTTAGTTAATCTAGCCAACAACTCTTTAATTTTTATTTCTTCAGGCCCTATTCCTTCTAGAGGAGAAATCGCACCATGCAGTACATGATAATAACCATGATACTCTTTCGTTTTCTCCATTGCTACAACATCCTTTGGACCTTCAACAACACAAATAATAGAGGAATCTCTCTTTTTATCTATACAGATGTTGCAAGTTTCCTTATCTGTAATGTTTGTACAAACATTACAGTATTTGATACTTTTCTTTGCTTCAATAATAGCTTCTGCCAGCATTTGTGCCTCTTCATTGGAGGTAGAAATAACATGAAAAGCTAATCTTTGGGCAGTTTTTCTACCAATACCTGGTAGCTTGGTAAATTCATCAATTAATCTAGCTATTGGTGCTGAATAATAATTCATAAGTTTTCACCTTCATTTTTAGTAAATGTCAGTATGTTGACTTTTACTTTTAAGTTTTTTTCCTTCTAAATATAAGATACCCACCTTTATACTTTCACATAGGTGGGATCTTTGATTAAAATAATCCTGGTAAATTCATATTTCCTGTTACTTTGGACATTTCTTTACTCACCATTTCTTCAGCAGAACGTATCGCTTCATTAACAGCAGCAATGATTAGATCTTGTAACATTTCTACATCATCAGGATCTACTACTTCTGGCTTAATATCTATACTAACAATTTCTTTTTTTCCTGTTACCTTGACAACAACAGCTCCGCCTCCAGCACTGGCTTCAACTTCTTTTTTTTCTACCTCAGCTTGCATTTCCTGCATTTGTTTTTGCATTTTTTGTGCCTGTTTGATCATATTATTCATATTAGGCATTCCACCCATACCTTGGAAACCTTTTTTACCCATAATATTTCCTCCTTGATTTTTATTTTTTCCTTATTATATCATAGATTTTTTATTAATTATTATTCATCATAAATCTCTAGCAGACCTTCTGGTACTGACTTTTTAAGTTTTTCAATAAAGTTTTCTTCCTCTTTTTCTCTCCCTTGAAAAACTTCTTCCTCCATTACCATCGAAAGCTTTAGCTTTTGTCCCGTAACTTTTTCAACAGCTTCTGCAATATACTGTTTATTCTTATCTCTATCAAGGGTATCCCTATGGAAACCATAGCCCTCCTTGAAGCTAATAATTAAAGTGTTTTTTCTTATATCAACAAGTTCCCCTTCCTTTAACATAGCTTCTATTTGAGCTTTTTTATCTTTTTTTATAAAATCCTTGATTTCATTCCATTTGCTTTTTACTTCTTCATAATTAGCGGCCTTAGCAGGCAATGTCTCTTCAAGTTCTACCAAATCTTCTTGAGGGGACTCTTTTTTATGAAGTATTTTAACCTCTTCAGTCTCTTCTATAGGTTTAGTTTCTTGTATTCCTTCTTTTGCTATTCCTGTTTTTAGTATATTTTCTAATCGATTTACTTTTTCCTGTAACTCTATTAGCAAATCTTTTTCTCTATTTTCACATAGTGAAATTACCGCTACCTCCAACAAAACTCTAGGTTGATGCGCATACTTTGCTTTAACTTCTACCTCTGATAAGATGTGTATCGCCTTGATCATATCTTCCATAGAAAAAAAATTACTTTGGTCTTTAAGTTTTTCTAAAACCTCACTTGATAAACTCAGCAAAGCATCCAACTGAACCTCTATCTTAACCATCATTAAATTCCTATAATGATTGATTAAATCCTTTATCAGCTGAAGAACATCTTTCCCTTCACCTATAATATCTTGAATAATCCCTATTGCTTCCGTCAAGTTTTTATTGGCTATACACTGTATAAGGTTAAATAACACCTCATAGTTAACAATACCTAAAGTATCTACAACATTTCTATAAGTAATTATACTTCCATTAAAAGAAATGCATTGTTCTAAGATACTAAGAGCATCTCTCAAAGCACCTCCAGCATTATTTGCTATCGTTCTTAGTGCCTCTTCTTCTATTTCTACCTCTATCCTTTTACCTATTTCTTTTAACCTCTTCATTATATCTTCTGTGGTAACTGCCTTAAATTCAAATCTTTGACATCGAGATAAAATAGTAGGAGGGAGTTTTTGAGGGTCTGTAGTAGCCAGTATAAAAATAATATGATTTGGTGGCTCCTCTAAAGTCTTTAACAAGGCATTAAATGCCCCTGAACTTAACATATGTACCTCATCAATAATATATACTTTGTACCGCCCTTTAGAAGGAGGATACTTTACATTTTCTCTTAACTCCCTTATATGATCTACACCATTATTAGAAGCAGCATCTATTTCAATAACGTCCATAATATTTTCAGTTAATATTCCTCTACAAACCTCACATTCGTTACAAGGGTTGAAGTTTTCAGGTTCTAAACAATTTACTGCCCTAGCAAAAATTTTAGCCGTGGAGGTTTTCCCCGTTCCCCTAGTACCAGAAAATAAATAGGCGTGAGAAATATTGGAGGATTTTATTTGATTTTTTAATGTTATCGTTATAGCATCCTGCCCGATGACATCTTCAAAAACCTGAGGTCTAAACCTTCTATATAATGCCTTATATGCCATGAAATCACCTTCATTTATTTACTCAATAAGTATAAAAGACTCTAGCCTTATACCATTGTGCTTTTCTAAAGCATTTATTATTATAACATACTTCTAAGCCTACATCCATTTTAATATAAATCCAGTAAAAAAGTTAGTGATTATAGGAAACAATACTGACTCCTTGATTCCTAGTGCAATAACTCCTTCTAGATTGATCATAGCCATCACAGTCATAGCCAATACAACAACGCCTACCCATACACCACCTCTTATAATACCTAAAATTCCTCCCCCTAGCCTATTCATTGTTTCCAATATAGGTATTTCAAAGACTCCGTTTATTAGATAGCCTATCACCAAAATAAGTGTTCTAACTAAAATAAATAAGATAATCATACTAATAATATTGATAAAAAGGTTTACCACCAAACTCTGAAAATGCAATTTTGCTATTTCCATCGTTTGGTTGGTATAGGTTTCTATAGAAAATTCCTTTAAAAGATAATTCTGTATAAAATCAGGAAATCCTATTTCTTCAACTATTTTTTTCTCTGAAAATTCACTAACTGTACCTACTCCTTTAGGTAAATAAAAGCTTAATTGACCCTCCACAAATTGTTGTATTCTACCACCAAAACTGGGACTGTTTTTTATCCATGCTGCTAATTGTACGTAATAAGTTTTTGCAACCAGTACTGCTACAATATAACTGCCTAAACTAAATAGCGTCAATATAAGACCTTTTTTATATCCTAACATCGTATTTATTAGAAGTGTTGCCACTATTAATAAATCAACCCACTTCATTTCAATCCATCCCTTCTTATGCTTCCAATATTCTCAAGAAGGATAGCTTTCCCCTGGTTGCCACCACTACATGCCCCTTTGGAAAAATAAATACTTCTTCTATATCACTAGAATATTTATACTCCACAAGTATATTTGCTTTTTTATCTACCAAGTAAATTGTTCTAAGAGAGTATAGCAGTATTTCTTCACCGTAGCTGTCTATACCTAATAAATCTTCATCTACTTTAGTTTTTCCTGCAACCTTTCCATTGTATTGTACAATCCTGATTCCTTCTCCTTCTCTTCTATAAATTAATCTATTTCTACTTTCCTCTCCACTGTAAACTATCATGTGCTGCAATGGGGACTCTTTAAATACTTTTATCTTTTCTAAAAAGATATCCCATATAACTTTGTTATCTCTATTTATACCAATAATCTCTTTTTCTTTTATAACAACTAAATTTCCCTTTGCATCATAGGAAAAATTTAATATAAATTCCTCTTCTAAATGGTTAGAAGCTATGAGCTGACCCTTTAAATCATAGGTTAAAAGATGACTCTCTAGACTGTTTTTTGTAGTAACTGTATTGATTGCTATGAGGTCGTGGGGTTTTGATATAGCTATATTCATAACTTGTCCTTCCCCTAGCAAGATACTGCTGTGCTTTCTTCCTTCATTATCTAAAACCACTAATTCTGTCATATTGTTTTTTGTCGGGTACTGAAGAAGAAGATAGTTATCTTCTTCTATTGCAAGTTTGCTTAGAGAACCCTCCATTGTATATCTATAGACGATGTTGCCTCCTTTATCTATCCTAATCAGCTGGTTTTTACTATTATCTACTACATATATATCTTTTGCATTAGTTTTTAGCATAGGATTAACAACACCTAGGTTAAGGTGCCACTTTTGTGCTCCAGTTGTATCATAAAAATACAGTATTCCCTCCCAGTATTGAACAATTCCGTCTTCTAACTTCCCATAAATAATATCACTGCTATGATTTGTTTCTATCTCTCCCATTAAATATACAATTTTTTCAGAAGAGGTCATTACAAATCTTATCTTACTTATTATCTGAGGACTAACAATCACCAAGACCATTATGATCAGTAAAGTAAACTTTTTTCTTTTGTTTATCATAGGCCACCTCCCTGTTTCACACGAAACAAATAGACTTAAGTTGTATACATCCGCTACGCCACGGGGACGGTTCCTCTGGCACATAAAAAACATGCGTGCCAGAGGAACCGTCAAACTGCGTAAAAACTAACTTTGTTCAGGTTTTTTATCATTGTTATGAAAATACTATTTTATCGTCCTGAGGGAGGTAATGACCGAAGAATCTTGCGTTTTAGACCTTCAAGACCCATTCTGCCCTCCCCACGACTCCGCTATCTCATATTGAGTTATAAAAGTTTTATTGCAACTTATATATCTATGTATTGTATTCCTCAAATAATTAAAAACTCCTCTATCTATTTCCAAGGAAATAGATAATTATCTGCTTTTCTTTAACAAGATTGTGCTAATAAAGAAAAATCCTATATATCCAAAGAGAGGGTAAAAAAACATTACTAAGTTTTTAAAACCTAAGGTTGCCAAAGGTATCGTGATTGTACAGACAAGGATAATAATCCACTCCTTCTTAATTCCTGTTATGAAGGAGAAACTTAATATACTTCCATATCCATTGGCAATAGATGTGGTAAACATCGCTAAAATTAAAGTAATACTATAAACTTGCTTAGGGATTTTTCCTAAAGAGCGAGCTACAGCTACCATAGGTACTTCTAGCCCTATAATGTCAGTATATAAAGTTAACAAGCTAGCTAAAATTAATAGTGCCATGAACCCTAAACCTATACTTCCTAATAAAATTCCTTGTTTAGCAGCTTTTTCATCATAAATAAAAGGTAGCAAGGAAGTCATTATAACGATAAGGGTTATATTATTATAAGAAGCGTATACTACCGCTGACCACAACCACCTTTGGTTTACTAAGAAAGCTTCCTTCATATTTATTTTCATATTCATTGCTGCTACTTCCCTTAAGTCTAAAAAGGTTTTTGTATGTAATCCACTAAATAACAATCTATTGTCTTTTATGATAAGGAAAGTTACAAAGAAAATAACAACGATCATGAAAGGAACAATAACACTGTTTGCTTTTGTAACTCCTTTAATACCAAAAGTAAAAATAATAAAATTTAAAAAAGTCATGGCCAGTATTCCATAGATAGCAGGTATTTGAAAGTGTTCTTCAGCAACAGCACCACTACCTGCCAACATAACAACATACATAGCTAATAAGAAAAAAGCCATTAATACATTGATGTATGACGAAATTTTTTTATGATAATAATAAGCTATAAATTCTTCGAAGTTATGAATTTTTTTGTGATAGACATTTTTTAATACCTTAAAAGTAATAAAACCCAATAAAAACGTTGCGCAGATTACACCTAATATTCCATATTTACCATATATGCCAAAAAACTGCAATATCTCCTGGCCTGAAGCAAAACCTGCACCAATAATAGTTCCTATATATGTATTTGCTAAAATAAAAGTAGATCTTCTTCTTTGCACACAAATCCCCCCTTAGAAATAGTATATTTCTCTTTACTAAGAAGATATTCTCAATCATTTTGTATTGAACTCAATCAATTTGTATTGAATATTATTTTTTAGGGAAAGCTTTATTAAAATAACATTATAGGAGGAGATGAGGTGTCTTTATTTTATCGTGAGCCATCTAATTCCATCAATATAAACAATACTATGGCCTCTATAGACTTCAGTAGTAGTTTCACAAATTATATAGAAAAACATTATTGTTCCACTTATGGTGAACTTGTTTTTTTATGTATTGGAACAGATCGTTCTACAGGAGATGCTTTAGGTCCTCTAGTAGGACATAAGCTGGCAAAACCTTTAGAGAAACATAGCAATATTCACGTTTATGGAACACTAGAGGACCCGGTTCATGCAAAAAACTTACAATCACAAATTGATTTTATCTATACCAATTTTACAAATCCCTTTGTTATAGCTATCGATGCTTGTTTAGGTAAAATAGATCGAGTAGGCTACATTACTATCGGGGCAGGCCCCTTAAATCCTGGAGCAGGTGTAAATAAGCAACTACCCTCTGTAGGAGATCTACACATCATGGGAATTGTAAACTTAGGTGGTTATATGGAGTATATGATTTTACAAAATACTAGACTTCAATTAGTAATGAAAATGGCAGATACTATTGCCGACGGTATTAGATTTTCTCTTTGGAAACTTAACAAAGAAAAGTTACTATCCTAATTAAAATCAATCTTTAACCATCAACTCTAACAAAGCCACTGATAAAGTCTAGATCGTCTCATTTAAAGTGACACAATCTAGACTTTATCAGTGGCTTTGTCTTATGTTTTTTGTTTTTAACCAAATAAACTTCCATATCTTCTTGTCTCTATAATATATTGTATTTCCTCTACTGACTTATTTTTCGCATTGATGAGTATAGCACCATAAGTATTGGTTTCGCCAGTATCATTTAGATTTCTAAATCCTCCGTAATCGTTAGTATAGACAATAGCATCAATATGTCCCTGGTCCTGAAAACTAACCACTTCATACCCTTTTTCTTCTAGATGAGTTTTCAACTGTTGCAAATCATCTTGTATAGCAATTCTTTTCAAAAGCAAACACCTCCTTGGAGTATTATTCCAAAAAGGTGCTTTTTTCATTCCAAAAATTAAGTTTACTCCCTCGGCTTGTGCAATTTATAACGTCAGTGAGTTTGGGAATTTTAGGACAAGTTACTCACTTTCTTTGCTACTTCTACTACCTTTGATACTTATTTTATCAAGATCATTAGATTTTGCTCTCTCTAAAGCCTGTAACTCTTCAACGGAAAGATGATAATTAGACTTTCCATCTTTTATTGGTTTTGCATAAGAGACAGTTTCTACTCTACTGTGTATTCCAGTGACAATAATTCCATTATTATTACCGTCCAGCAAAGCAATAGAATAGCTTAAATCACTTCCTACGTCATCAAAAGCATTATATCGAACAATTCCTACTTTCTGCATAGAAAAACTCATGCGATTTTCCAGCACATCTAACTTAGAGTTTAACTGTTTAAACTCTTCTTGTATTCCCTCTACTCTCTCTATATGGTCTACTAATATACCCTCTATGTTTTTACCACTAGAACCCTTGACTAAGCGCTTATACTTTTCTCTTAAATTATCAGTAATATTATAGTTAATTACCAGTAAAATAACCAACACCAAATTCATTACTAAGCTAGTAAATATAAAGGTTAAAGAATTGGCATCTATTATTGACAAAATTTGTTGCATAAAGACTCTCCCCTCAACGACATTAAATAATTGTATAACTCAAGTTATTAAATAGAATGACTGTTGCTATAATTTTGAAGAGACTAACTATATCTGTTCACATATATTTTTTATCGCTTCAAGAGCCTGGTTTATATCTTCTTTTGTATTAAAATAACCAAAACTAAATCTTACAGTCCCTTGATCTAAGGTGCCTATTGTTCTATGAGCCATCGGAGCACAATGAAGGCCTGGTCTTACCCCTATGTCAAATACCTTATCTAAAATATAACCTATTTCTGAGGAATCCTCATCTTCTATATTGATAGATACAACTGATGCTTGTTTTTTTGCATTTTGTTGTCCATAAATCTTTACTTTTTTCATCTCTTTTAGACCTTCTATAAAATAGCTGGTAAGTTCTTCTTCGTGTTTACGAATTTTATCCAAGCCTTCTTCTAATATAAATTCAATTCCCGCTGTTAGCCCTGCTATACCTGGAGTGTTTGGGGTACCGCTTTCATATCGATCCGGCATCATTAGAGGCTGAACTAGTTCTTGAGACTTACTTCCTGTGCCACCCTCTTTAAAATGTCTTACGTCTATACCTTCCCTAATATATAGTACTCCTGTTCCTTGGGGACCCATTAAACCTTTGTGTCCTGCCATTGCTAATAGATCAATGTTGTTACTACTTACATTGATATCATATATCCCTGCTGTCTGAGCTGCATCTACTAAAAATAAAATGCCATGCTCTTTAGCTATTTTACCTATCTCTTCGATAGGCATAATTGTTCCTGTTACATTAGAGGCGTGGGTTGTAACAATAAGCTTTGTATTGCTTTTTATAGCCTGCTCTATAAGTTTTGGATCTAATTCTCCTCTTTCATCACATTGTATAATGGTATTTTCTACACCATTATTTTCTACTCTTTTAATGGGCCTCAACACAGAGTTATGTTCCATACTGGTGGTAATTACATGATCTCCTTGATCTAATATCCCCTTAATAGCTAAATTAAGAGCTTCTGTAGCATTGGAGGTAAATACAACTTGCATTGGATCATCTATATTGAATAACTTGCAAATCATTTCTCTTCCTTTAAATATGGTTCTTCCCGCTTCTAATGCCATCTTATGTCCTGATCGTCCTGGATTTGCACCAAAGTTTTTCATATTGTGTATAACAGCTTCATATACCGCTTCCGGTTTTGGAAAGGAAGTAGCAGCATTATCCAAATAAATCACAACAAATCTCTCCTTTATGCTAGGTTATAAATCTAACTTTTATTATACCATACTCTTCTTCCTATATTATGTTCTCTATTAATAAAAATTTTTATTTTTTATTGTTTTTTCTTGTCGAAGTTTCACATGAAACATTAACTGCTTGTTTCCAATAAACTTATTATTCTTTCTAAATCTTCTTCATTGTAATATTCAATTTCAATCTTACCCTTCTTTTTTCCATTTACAATAGTAACTCTTGTTCCAAAAAAACTTTTTAAATTTTCTTCTATTTCAAAGAGAACAACATCCTTCTTCTTACTAGCTGATTCTTTATTTTTCTTATTAGGTTCAACAATCGCCCTTACCAGTTCCTCTACTTGTCGAACATTAAAATTCTCCGCTTCTACTTTCAAAGCAATTTCATATTGTTTTTCTGAGTCCTGAATACTTAGAAGAGCTCTTCCGTGGCCTCCTGTAAGTTTGCCTTCCTTAATCATGTCTATGATCCTAGGGTCTAACTGTAATAATCGTAAAATATTGGCTATGTAGGGTCTGCTTTTACCAACTGCTTCTGCCAGTTGATCTTGTGTCACTTGATATTTATCAATTAAGTACTTGTATGCCTTTCCCTCATCAATAATATTAAGATCTTCCCTTTGGATGTTTTCTATAATGGCAACTTCCATTAGCTGTTGTTCACTATATTTTTTTATAATGCAGGGTATTTCTTTTAGTCCCGCAATTCTAGTAGCCCTCCATCGCCTTTCACCAGCGATAATCATAAACCCTTCTTCTCTTTCTGTAACAACGATAGGTTGTATTAACCCATATCTTTCTATAGATTCTGCTAATTCCTTTAATGCTTCTTCATTAAACTCTTTACGAGGTTGATTTTTATTAGGGTATATGCTGTTAATACTTATTGTTTGGACTTTATTCTCTTGAACCGATTCTTCTACAAGCTGTATCGTATCTATTTGGGGTATGAGGGCCTGCAATCCTTTACCTAATCCTTTTCTTTTTACTGGTTTGGTCATTTAAATCACATCCTCTTCTAATTCTATAAATTCTTCCGCTAATTCTAAGTAAGCCTCTGCCCCCTTAGATTTTTTATCATAGTAAATAACTGGTTGTCCATGACTAGGAGCCTCAGCAAGCCTTACATTTCTAGGTATAATTGTGGTATATACTTTTCCTTTAAAATAGTTTTTTACTTCATCTACTACCTGTATAGATAGATTTGTTCTACCATCAAACATACTTAAAACCACCCCTTGAATTTCTAACTCTGAATTCAAACTACTTTTGACTAGCTGTATCGTATTCATCAGTTGGCTTACTCCTTCAAGAGCATAGTATTCACATTGAATAGGTATAAGTACACTATTTACTGCAGACAAAGAGTTAATTGTTAGTAGTCCTAAGGAAGGGGGACAGTCTATAAAGATATAGTCATAATTATCTTTAATTGTATGAATAGCCCTTTTTAAAATTGTCTCTCTTTCCTTTGTGGAAACCAGTTCTATTTCCGCTCCTGCTAGTTCACTACTAGAGGGTATTAAGTCTATATTGCTGTACTCTGTTTTTATAATAACCTTCTTTATATCTACTTCATTTAACATAACATCATAAATACTATATTCCAACTGGTCTTTATCTACACCAAAGCCACTGGTACTATTACCTTGAGGATCAATATCTATGACACATACTCGTTTACCTTTATCAGCTATACAAGCACTAAGATTGACGTTTGTGGTAGTCTTACCTACGCCTCCTTTTTGATTAAAGATTGCTATTATTTTAGCCATTTACCGCTACCCCCTTTTAACAATTAGTAAAAACTTTTGTTACTCTATATAAATAATCTAGTTTAGTAAGCAGATAACTAAGACGCTGCCAATCTACTCTCTATTAAATTTCTAAAAAGTTTTGAATTTTCCTTTTAAAAAAAATATATTTCATATATTTTTTTGATTTTTATTTTTTATACTGCTCTTCAAGATATTTCACTAATAATACAAATTTAAAAGGAATATAATGATTTATAAACATAATCTATAAAGAAAAATAAAATAAATCAAAGAAAATTTTTTACTATAAACATTTTACTGAGGAGGTTTATTTAATGTTACGTATGATTATGACAACTTTTTTTATTGTATTTATTGCGGAGCTAGGAGATAAGACCCAACTCCAAACAATGTTGTTGGCAACACAGTGTAAGTCTATATGGCCAGTATTTATAGGAGCATCTTTAGCTCTAATTCTTAGCTCTCTTATAGGGGTTTGTGCTGGAGCATTTCTTACGAAATATATTCCTACCCACTATCTACAAACAGCTGCTGGTGTGGCTTTTGTTGTTATAGGTGTTCTTACTTTAACAGGAAAAATTTAACATTTATGTCATAGGTGTTCATCTGCACCGTAATTTGTCATTCTTCGTTACTCCAAGATCCTTCGCTACCCTCAGGATGACATTTAGATAGAGTTTTAGAAATAATTGTATTAATTTAATTCCTATTAATTTAATACCTATGATACCTATATAAAAAAAGATTACTAAGTATCTTCTAGTAATCTTTTATCGTTAACTTATATTTTGTTTGTCTATTATCCCTTTGGTATTTTAACCGTTACCTCTATAAAATCTCCCTTATCCACCTGCTTAAATTCAGCCTTCTCTTGCTTATCTTTAATAGCATCGTAGGCTTGTTTAATTGTATTAATATATATTTTATAGTTCATAAAACTTTTAATCTTTTGTTGTCTTTTAGGTTCTTCTGCTGCTGTTATTTCCTCCAGCATATTCTGTATAAGTTCTTCCGTTTTTTTAACGTTATAGTCGTTTTTTATTACTTTTTCTAAAACTAAAGTTCTTAATTCATCATCAGGAAGCTTTAGTAAAGCTCTAGCATGTCTCTCTGTTAAATTGTTTTCTAGTAATTTTCGCTTAATATCTTCCCTCAACCGAAGAATCCTTAGTTTATTAGCAATAGTAGATTGGTTTTTGCCTACACATAGCGCCAACTCCTGTTGCGTCAATCCATGATCTTCAATTAAATTAAAGTATCCTTCAGCCTCTTCTATAAAATTCAAATCTTCCCTTTGAAGATTTTCTATAATAGCTAAAATAGCGGAATCTTTGTCGTTAAAATGATTGTTAACAATAGCAGGTATTGTTTTTAGGTTAGCCAATTTTGCCGCCTTTACTCTTCGCTCTCCAGCTATTAATTCATACTTTCCTTCCCCTATTTGCCGTACACTTATAGGTTGTAGTACTCCATACGCTTTTATAGATTGACTCAGTTCTTGTAAACTTGCCTGAGAAAAAGTTTTTCTAGGTTGATAAGGGTTGGAAATAACAGAATCGATACATATCTCTAGAACTTTTCTTTCAGTAACACTCATCCCGATCCCTCTTTTCTTTAAATAAGGAAATTTCATAATACTACTTATTCTATAAAAAAACCTTGACTCCTCCTACTATTAAACAGAAAAATATTTTTTTGTTTTACAAAATACTTCTTTTTATCAGGTTTTAAAGAGGGTTTTTTGAAGGTTTACCAGCCTTTCTAGGATATTTTGTTGGAATTTGTTTTATTTTCTCTATTACCAAAATACTATGGGTTATATCACTAAAAGGTAATGTTATATGTTGTTGATCTACTACTTTACCTCCTAAAACTTCAATCGCTCTTTTTCCTTCAAGTAACTCTTCATCCAAAGCTTTACCTTTTTGACAAACAAAGAAGCCTCCTACTTTTACAAAAGGTAAACAATATTCTACTAGAATATTTAAAGGAGCTACTGCTCTAGCCACTGCATAATCATAAACTTCTCTATGGCCTTTGTCCTGACCAAAATCCTCAGCTCTACCATGAACAAATTCCATATCTTCAAGTTCTAGTTGAAGGCATACTTCTTTCAAAAAGTTAATCCTCTTGTTTAAAGAGTCTAGTAGTGTTACTTTCAATTGAGGAAAAATTACCTTTAAAGGAATACCAGGAAACCCTGCTCCAGTACCTACATCTATTGCTTTTCCGTTATTCTTTAGTTGTTGGACTTTTATACAGGATATAGAATCTAAAAAATGTTTTATAATCACTTCCTGCTCATCTTCAATCGCTGTTAAATTCATTTTTTTATTCCATTCTAATAGAATATCTTTATATGTTAACAACTGATCTATTTGTTTTTCACTAAGTTCTATTCCTAATTCCTTGCTTCCTTCTTTTAATAATGTTGCTAATGTCATCTTTTACTCCCCATCCCCTCTTTGCCTTCTTCTTTGCTCTAAGTAGACCAACAAAACAGAAATATCAGCTGGTGAAACACCAGAGATTCTAGAAGCCTGTCCAACTGAAAGAGGTTTAATAGCATTAAGTTTTTGCCTTGCCTCTAGCCTTAGTCCATCTATCTCGCTATAATTAATGTCTTCAGTAAGTCTTTTATTTTCTAATTTTTTGAACTGATCAATTTGTTTCAGTTGCTTATCGATATAACCTTCGTATTTTATAACAACTTCACACTGTTTTACTACGTCCTTCAATATTTCTTCGTTTCTATGAAAATCGATAGCAGATATTGTTTCATAAGAAACCTCTGGTCTTTTTAATAAATCATAAAGAGAAATCCCTGTCTTTATAAGAGAACTACCTAAAGTCTCCAGTAGAGGATTGGCCTTATCGGGTGAAACAACTGTTGTTTTTAATCGCTGCATTTCCGACTCTATTTGTTGTTTTTTATTTAAATATCTTTCATATCTTTCTTCTGTAACCAGCCCTGCCTCATAACCCTTAGGCGTCAATCTTAAATCGGCGTTATCCTGTCTTAATATTAGTCTATACTCTGCTCTTGAGGTCATCATACGATAGGGTTCATTGGTTCCCTTTGTAACTAAATCATCAATCAACACACCAATATAAGCTTCTGACCGATCTAGTATAAGAGGATCTTTTTCTTCAATTTTTAAGGTAGCATTCATCCCTGCCATCAAGCCTTGGGCTGCTGCTTCCTCATATCCAGATGAGCCATTAAACTGCCCAGCACAAAATAAGTATTGAATATGCTTAGTCTCTAGTGAAGGTTTTAATTGTGTAGGATCAATACAGTCATACTCAATAGCATATGCTGGTCGCATGATTTTGGCATTTTCTAAACCTATTACTGTTCTAATCATTTGTTGCTGAATTTCCTCCGGCAAACTGGTAGACATCCCCTGAATATACATTTCTTTTGTATCAAGTCCTTCTGGCTCAATAAAAAGTTGGTGAGAAGGTTTATCATGGAACCGAACAATTTTATCTTCTATCGAAGGACAATATCTAGGACCTATACTCTCCATATCCCCCCTATACATAGCAGAACGATTAATATTTTCTGTAATTACCCTTTGAGTTTCTGCTGTGGTTCTTGTTAACCAGCATGGATGTTGATCGATCTCTAACTTACTGTTCAAAAAGGAAAAAGGCACCACTTCTTTATCTCCAGCATGAATATCCATTTTGGAAAAATCAATACTATCTTTATGTATTCTTGCAGGGGTTCCTGTTTTAAACCTTCTCATATTACATCCTAAAGCTACTAATTTTTCTGAAAGATATTTCGCGGGAAATAAACCATTGGGACCAGACTCATAATTTACTTCACCCATATAAACTTTACTTCTAAGATAAACACCTGTTGCTAAAATAACAGCTTTACTGTAGTATACAGCCCCTGTTCTAGTAACAACACCCTTTACCTGACCATCTTCTACAATTAAATCTACAACTTCAGCTTGCCTTACTTCTAAGCTCTCTTGATTTTCTATGGTTTTTTTCATTTCCACATGATATTTCAATTTATCTGCTTGAGCTCTTAAAGAATGTACTGCTGGTCCCTTTGCGGTATTTAACATCTTACTTTGAATAAAAGACTTATCTATATTGATGCCCATTTCTCCTCCTAGTGCATCAATTTCCCTTACCAGGTGCCCTTTACCAGTTCCTCCGATGGATGGATTACAAGGCATCATGGCAATCGCATCTAAGGTTGTTGTTAGCATTAAAGTTTGTTTTTTCATTCTAGAGGTAGCAAGAGCGGCCTCACAGCCAGCATGACCTGCCCCCACTACAATAACATCATAACTTCCCGCATCATATTGAATATTCATCTCTAACCCCTCCGTATAACTTGTCTTTATTTTTATATTGATCTGAGCTGCTCAATTATTAAATACAGTGTTAAAAATCAACACTTGTACTGATTTTTTTCTCTGTACTGTCTTTAATTTCAAGACTTTACTTTCCAATACAGAAGTTCTTAAAAATATGATCAATAATATCTTCTGCTACTGTATCTCCTGTGATTTCTCCTAATGTTTCCCATGTATTTTTTATATCTACTTCAATAAAGTCCAAAGGCATTTTTTTTGTAATAGCTTCTATACCTTCTCCGATATTTTTTAATCCTCTTTCTAGAGCATTTTTATGCCTTACATTTGTTACTAAAAGCCGATCTTTTGCTCTAACCTCTCCTTTATATACTAAGTCCTCGATAGCTTCTTCCACTTCCTCTAGCCCTTTTTCTTCTATCAAAGAAATTTTTATAACCTTCTTATGTTCCATTAAAGTTTTTATCTTCTCTAAATCCGCCCGTTGAGATAGATCCATTTTATTCATGAGTATCAGAGCCTTTTTATTTTGGATTAATTCCATAATCTCTAGATCTTCTCTTGTAAGCTCTGTTGATATATCCAACATAAAAATAACCAAATCCGCCTTATTAAAGAACTCTTTAGACTTTTCAACACCTATTCTTTCAACAATATCTTCAGTTTCCCTTATGCCTGCTGTATCCATGATTTTTAAAGGAATCCCTCTTATATTTAACTGTTCTTCAATAACATCTCTGGTGGTGCCTGGCACCTCTGTGACAATAGCTCTTGATTCTCTTAATAAAGCATTTAGTAAAGAGGATTTTCCTACATTGGGTTTTCCTACAATAACAGTGTTTAATCCTTCTCTTAAGATTTTGCCTGCATCTGCAGTATTTAATAAATGCTCTATTTCCCTTTGAACCTCTGTGCCCTTGTTAAATAAGTAATCTAAAGTAACTTCATCAATATCTTCTTCTGCAAAGTCTATAGAAACCTCTATATGAGCCAACATATCTAGAAGTTTTTTTCTTGTATTACTCACCTGTTTGGACAAAGCTCCCTCTAACTGATCCAAAGCCACATCAAAACCTTTGTCTGTTTTAGCACTGATCAAATCCATTACTGCTTCCGCTTGTGCTAAATCTATTCTTCCATTAAGAAAAGCTCTTTTTGTAAATTCTCCTGCATCAGCTGCACGTGCTCCTTTTCTTAGCACCAACTGTAATATTTTTTTTACAGGAATTACACCACCATGACAATTGATCTCCACCACATCTTCCTTCGTATAAGTGTAAGGTCCCTTTGTATAATAAGCTAGCACCTCATCTATTTTTTCTCCCGTATCTGGATCAACAATATGGCCATAGGTCATTCTTCTAACAGGAAATTCACTTAACTTTTTCCCAGGTTTTGATTGAAAAATTGTATCTACAATATCTAAAGCTTTATTTCCACTAATTCTTACGATGCCTATACCCGCTTCTCCAGGAGCTGTCGCTATAGCAGCTATCGTATCATCTATGTACATGTTACTTCACCTCTATATTAGTATTTTGCTATAGATAACCGATTATCTATAAGAAATTTTTATTAACTGTTATTATACCAAATTTTTCATGCTCCAATACAGTAAAAAAATGAACCCAGCATATAAACTGGGTTTCTCTTTTATTAGACCCCCATTTATATAAATGAGGGTAATAAATTATTCGGATAAATTTTATTTCTTAATGGTAATGGCTACCTTTCTATAAGGTTCTTCCCCCTCACTATAGGTCTGTACAAAAGGATTCCCCTGCAGTGTAGAATGAATAATTCTTCTTTCATAAGGATTCATAGGTTCTAATGTAATCGTTCTTCCTACTTTTTTTACTTTTCTAGCCATTTTATTTGCCAATTTTATTAAAGTTTCTTCCCGTTTTCTTCTGTAGTCTTCAGTATCAATGAATACCTTTAAGTAATCTTCTCTATTTTTGTTTACTACTAAACTTGCCAAATATTGTACGGAATCTAGTGTTTGTCCTCTTCTACCGATAATAACACCCATATTAGGACCCTCTAAATGAATATTTAAAGTATCTCCCTTAGCCTCAATATCTATTTGCACCTCGATATCCATTCCCTTAAATAAATCCTGTAAGAATGTCCTAACATCATCCTCTGGACGATCAACCACTGTCAACCTTACCTTTGCTAGTTTTGTACCAATTAAGCCTAAAAATCCTTTCGATGGTATTTCAATAATTTTCACATCTACTTGTTCTCTGCTCTTTTCTAATTGATCAAGCCCCTGTTGAATAGCCGCTTCGATTGTTTTACCAGTTGATTCTATTGACTTCATAATTAATTGGAACCCTCCTTTATTTGAGAATAGGGTTTATTAATAATTACCTGCTGTACTACCTGGAACACGTTACTTACTACCCAATACAGCGTAAGTCCAGAAGGAAAACTTCTTCCCCATATAAAAATCATAACTGGAAAGAAATACTTCATCATGTTTTGTGTTGGATCTTGCTTACCGCCAGCTGAAGTCATTGTTGCACTAGATAGGTAGGTAGTAAGTCCTGCCAACAAAGGTAGTATTAAAGGATCTGCTTGAGATAAACTTGGTAACCACAAAAAACCAGCCTCTACTACTTCTTGAGCAAAACCATAATCTAGAGGATTTCTTAATACTGAAAATAATCCAATGATGATTGGAAATTGAATTAATAAAGGTAAACACCCTCCAAATGGACTAACATTATACTCTTTATACAGTTCCATGACTTTGGTATTCATTTTTTCTTTATCATTTTTATACTTTTCCTGAATTTCTTTTATCTTTGGTTGAACTTCCTGCATTTTTTTCATAGATTTTGTTTGTTTAATCGTTAAAGGAACCATAATTAACTTCACTACAATAGTGAATAATATAATAGATAAACCATAGTTCCCCACTAGTTGATAGATTAGTCTCAGCAGTGCACCCAACGGTTGTGCAATAATGTCCAAAAGTAAAACCCCCTATAATATATTATTTTTTTAAAGGGTCATATCCTCCCGGGTGAAAAGGATGACACCTTAATATTCTTCTCAAAGTTAAGTAAGTTCCCTTAAAAAAGCCATAGGTACTATAAGCCTCTATACTGTACTGAGAACAACTGGGATAAAATCTACAAGTTGGTGCTTTTAGAGGAGAAATCCATTTTCTATAAAAAGAGATGATCCATATACAAAAACTTGCCATTTTTTTACTCTCCAAATAAAATCGTTTTCTCTATTTCTTCAATAGTTTTTTCTTTCCTATTAAATGAAGTAATGCACTCTCTATTTCCTGAAAAGTAGCTTCATTACATCCCTGCCTAGCAACAAAGACCAAATCATAGCCTTGTAGCAGTTTACTATCATTCAATCGATAGCTTTCTCTCATTCGTCGTTTTACCTTGCTTCTTATAACACTTTTTCCTACTTTTTTTGAAACTGTGAAGCCTGCCCTATTATAATCAAAAGCATTTTTCTTTATATACAAAATGAGCAACTTGTTAGCTATAGAGTTCCCTTCTTTATACACTTTTCGAAAATCTTCGTTCTTCCTAAGTCTATTGGCAGCCTCCATGCTTCTCCTCCTATCTATCTTCCCCACAATCTGCTATAGCACTATAAACTATAAAAGGAAAATAAACATAACTACAGAAAAAGGCCACATAGTGCGGCCTTATGCTGTCAATTTCTTTCTGCCTTTTAGTCTACGACTTTTTAATACATTTCTGCCATTTTTCGTCTTCATTCTTTTTCTAAATCCATGTTCTCTACTTCTTTGTCTTTTCTTTGGCTGATATGTTCTTTTCACAAGTACACCCCCTCTTCGAGCACTACTGAAGTACTTCTATATAATGATATAAGCTAGTAGGCATATGCAAATTAGTACATTAAAAACCTATTTTTGAACATACTACAAATAGATTATAACTATATTGTTGACATGTGTCAAGAAAAAAGCTGTATTAAGATATTGTGTACAAGACTATTCACATTATCTTGATATGTGGATAATTTTATAGTTTTTATTGAATTTTTTTTCTATATTTGGTATTATAGTTTTGTTTGTGAATAACTTTGATAAATTTATTCACTTTATTCTTTTTTATACACAGATTGTGGATAGTATTGTGAATAACTTCATGTTTTTGTTTAACCTTACTTCATTTTATATTTATATCACTATTTTTTCGCCTATTAAAAATATATGTTGATATTGTTGATAACTATTTATATAATATATAAGAATAGTTTTTTACGTATTTATCCACATCCTTATTAATAACCATGTTATTAAAATTTATTACTTATTTTTTTATAAT